>NZ_CEEDOX010000005.1:0-73975 GCF_979256535.1 Methylobacterium sp. AC690
GGGGCGGGTCGCGGGGCAGCGGGCTGGGGCGCGGCGGTCTCAGGAGCGGACATGGTGAATCCGTTTCGGCGTCGCCGCAGGGGACCACGCCAACCGGCAAGGTTTCGTTACCCACGCGCGCAGACAGGGGCAGCGTGTCGCCCCGTCGTCACCGCCGGGTTAAGGGCTGCGGGGTCAGGGTCGGCCCAGCAGTCCGGCGGATCCCGATCCGCCGGTCCCCGAGATTGATGGCAAGGATGATGAGATGGCCGTTCTCGCCCATGAACTGACCGGAGCCGGAGCGATGCGCGCGCGGGTGCGGCACGGCCTCGCCGCGGAGGTCTTCCCCGATCTGGCCGCCGCCGAGGCGCTGTGGCGGTCCCTCGAGGCCGATCCGGCCGTCCTGGCCACGCCCTACCAGCGCTTCGACTGGGTCGCGGCCTTCGCCCGGACCGCGCCGGGCGCGGACCTGCGGATCGTGGTCCTGCGCGACGCCGCCGGGCGTCCCCGCGTGCTCCTCCCCCTCGTGGTCGCCCGCGAGGGCGGGGCGACCGTGGCCCGGGTCGTGGGCGAGAAGCACGCCAACTACCACATGCCGCTCTTCGCCTCGCGCGAGGCGGCCGCGATGCCGCCGGAGGACCTCGCCGAGGCCCTGCACCGGTTCGGCCGGGAGGCCGGGATCGACGTCTTCGCCCTCTCGCACCAGCCCCGCTTCTGGGACGGCGCGGCCAATCCCCTGCATCACCGGGCCGAGCCCGCCCCGAGCGACGCCTACGGGCTGATCCTCGGTCCCGATCCGGAGTCGACGCTGAAGCGCGTCTTCAGCAGCGATGCCCGCAAGAAGCTGCGCGCCAAGGAGCGCAAGCTGGTGGAGGCTTTCGGTCCCGTGGCCTGCCGGCGCGCCGAGACCCCCGAGGACGCCGAGCGCGTCCTCGCCGCCTTCTACGTCCAGAAGGCCGCGCGCTTCGCCGCCATGGGTCTCGCCGACCCCTATGCCGATCCGGCGGTGCGGGACTTCCTCGCCCGGGCGGCCTCCCCGGCGGGCGGGTCGGCGATCGAGGTGACGTCCCTCGTCGCCACCGAGACCGGGCGCATCTTCGCGGTCTTCGCCGGGGCGGTCGACGCCCAGCGCTACAGCGGCATGTTCACCGCCTTCGACGCCGACCCGGCGGTGAGCCGCTCGAGCCCCGGCGACATCCTGCTGCACCACCTCATCGGCGACCAGACGGCCCGGGGCCGGCGGACCTTCGACCTCGGCGTCGGCGAGGCCCGCTACAAGAGCAGCATCTGCGACGAGACCATCGCGCTCGGCGAGGTCGTCCTGCCGGTGACCCTGCGCGGCCAGGCCTTCGCCCTCCGGACCCGCGCGGTCGCCCGCCTCAAGCGCCGCATCAAGCGCGACCCGCGCCTGACGGCCCTGGTGACGCGCCTGCGCCGGCGCCGGGCGGTGGCGGAGTAGCGGTCCCGCCGAACGCGCGGCACCGCCCTTCCGCGGATGCGGGGGCGGTGCCGGGTGGTTCGACGATCGGGGGTGGCCGGGTTCAGGCGGCCGAGAGGCGCAGGGGCATCGCCTCCTCGGCGAAGGCGGGCGCCTCGGGGGCCAGGGCCGCGGCGGCCTGATCCTGGGCCACCAGGATCTGGCCGGCGCCGGACGCCTCGGCCAGGGCGTAGAGGTCGAGGAGGTCGGCATCCTCGGGGTCGCGGTCCGAGGCGATGATCGCCGTATCCATCAGGCTGCCCGCCACCGCCAGGATGTCGCGGGCGGTGCGGGCCTGCGGCGTGCCGAGGCGGCACACCACCCAGTCATAGGCCTGGGCCAGGGCGTCGAGGGTGATCGCCAGGGCCTGCGGCTCCTCGGCCAGGACCGCCGCGTCGACGAAGCCCCGCGGAATCGCATGCAGGCGCGAGCCGGGGATCGACTGGATCACGTCGAGGAAGGCGGCCTCGCCGGCCACCAGGTCGGTGAGGCCGACATCGTCCGCACCGCAGGCGGGGCCGTTGAGATCGAGCACCACGACGCTCGCGCCGGTCGCGAGGCTGCTGCCGAGGCTGACGGCGAGGCCCGCCTCCCGGTGCCTGGCCGGCACGGCCTCGATCACCAGGACGGCGCGGCCCGCGCCGGACCGGGCCGGACCCGCGCCGGTGCGCAGGCGGGCGATGAGCGGGTCGAGGGCGTAGGCACCCGCATCGGTGGCGGTTTCGGCGGAAGTCTCGGCAGAGGTCGCGACTGAAGTGTCGGCGGGGGTCTGGACGGCCTCGGTCCGTGCCGGGGTGAGGGTCGGCCGGGTGGGTGCCGCCTCGGCCGTCGGGGCCGCGCCGGCGGCCGTCAGCGGGGCGGCGTCGGAGCTGCCGGCCTGCGCCGTGGCGCTGGCGCCCTGCCGCGCCAGGGCGAGGGAGGCTTCGGGGAAGGCGAAGGGCTGGCGGCCATAGGCGGGGCGCTCCGCCTCCGCCTCGGACTCCTCCTCGCGCCGGCGGCGGCGGCCCGGGCCGTCGGGATCGCCGAGGAGGTGGTGGGCGATGACGCCGCCCATGGAGAACAGCAGGCCGAGCACCGCCGCCAGGAGGACGATCGGCAGCTTCTTCGGGAAGGACGGCGTCTCGGGAGTGATGGCGCGCGAGACCACGCGGGCATCGGCCGGGGCGGCGCTCTCGGCGTCGCGGGCCGAGGCCTCGCGGTAGCGGGCGAGGTAGGATTCGAGCTGCTCGCGCTGGGCCTTCGCCTCGCGCTCCAGGGCGCGCAGCTGGACCTCGCTGGAATTGCCCTTCGAGACCACCTCGCGCTGCGCGTCCACCGCCGCACCCAGGCTCTCGACCCGGGCCTCGGCGATGCGGGCATCGTTCTCCAGGGTGCGGACCACGCGCTCGGCGGTGGCCTTGATCTGGGCGTCGAGGTCGGAGATCTGCGCGGTCAGTTCCTTGATGCGCGGATGGGCGGACAGGAGGGTCCGGGATTCCAGGGCGAGCTGGTTGCGCAGGGTGATGCGCTGCTCGACGGTGCGCCGGATGATCTCGTTGTTGGCGACGTCCGGGATCTCGAAGGCGCGGCCGTCCTTGATCATCTCCTTGATCAGCTTGGCGCGTCCGGCGAGGTCGGCCTTGGCGGTGCGGGCCTGGGAGAGCTGGGTCGAGAGCTCGCCGAGCTGCTGGGCGCCGAGGGGCTGGCCGCTGGCGCCGCCGGTGGCGATCAGCCCATGGCTGGCGCGATAGGTCTCGACCTTGGCCTCGGCCTCGGCCACGCGGGTGCGCAACGTCTCGATGTTGCCGCCGAGCCAGGTCGAGGCGTAGCGGGCGGTGTCGGTCTTGGCCGCATCGAGGGAGGCGATGTAGAGCTCGGCGATGGTGTTGGCCGCCTGGGCCGCGAGGTGCGCGTCCTTCGAGCGGAACTCCACCGTGAGGATGCGCGACTTGCCGGCCGGGTAGACGGTCAGGCGGTCGAAGTAGGTCTCCAGCATCCGCTCCTCGGGCGGACGCTCCATCGGGTTCTTGGCCAGCCCGATCATCATCAGGGCGCGCTGGAGCGGGCCGAAGCCGGCGACGCCGGGATCGAACTCCGCATTGCCCGCCAGGGACAGCCGGCGGATCGCCTCGCGGGCGAGATCCCGCGACATCACCACCTGCACCTGGCTCGCCACCGCCTGCTCGTCGATGGGCTGGGGCTGCTCGCCACGTTCCTGGGCGGTGCGGGTGTAGGGCGTGTCGCGGCTCTCCAGCAGGATCTTCGCCTCGCCGGTGTAGCGCGGCGAGACCACCTGCACGAAGGCGATGGCGCCGATGGTGACCAGGGCGGTCGGAACGACGATCCAGCGCCAGGACCGGCGTAGCACGCCTGCGAGCTGAGACAGCCCCAAGCCCTCGCTACCGGCAGGAGACGCATCGCGCGTGGGCTCGAACAGCGAAGAGCGGGGCATGGCTCGATCTTTACGCAAGGCAAGGATGTCGACCGCGAAGAGGCCGGCTTTCCACGACTAGACCGGCTTAAGGTTGACCGGACGTTAAGAACCGCGCGTTTCGTGCGGGCCGGTGCGGGACGTCAGTCTTCGTTAACCATATCGGCTTAGGGCTGGAGTCGAATTCTCCTCACGACGGCAGTAGTGATGAACCGGCGATCACTCCTCTTAGCTCTTACGTCGAGCCTGGCGCTCGGCGGCTGCCTGCGCCCGGATTTCCGGACCGATCAGCTCGACACGACGGGCACCGGCTCCATCGGTGCACGCTACACCCTCTCCGCCGGCGACCGCCTCCGGGTCATCGTCTTCGGCCAGGACAACCTCTCCAACATCTACGCGGTCGACGGGGCCGGCAACATCGCCATGCCGCTCATCGGTCTCGTGAAGGTCGGCGGCCAGCCCACCAGCCAAGCCGCGCGGACGATCGAGGCCAAGCTCTCGGCCGGCTTCGTGCGCGAGCCCCACGTCACCGTGGAGGTGGACGCCTACCGGCCGTTCTATATCCTCGGCGAGGTCACCACCTCGGGCCAATACCCCTACGTCAACGGCATGGCGGTGGAGACCGCGGTGGCCATCGCCGCCGGCTTCGGTCCCCGCGCTGCCCGCGACTACGCCGTGCTCACCCGCGAGGGCCGGGACGGCCTGGTCTCCGGCATCGTGCCGATGACCTACCCGGTGCGCCCCGGTGACACCATCGTGATCAAGGAACGCTTCTTCTGAGAGCCCGCCTCCCGGCCGCGGCCGGATGCGAACGATGCTGCCGGGGCGGTTAGGACTCGCCTAACCGAATCGAGAACTATTCCGCTGATCCGGGCCTTCGCACGCCGCGGCGCGAGCCCGGCCTTAACGGTCCACGCACCGGTGGCGCGCCAAGGTCTCCCGACGGACGAGCGGCCGGGCCGCTCGCGCTACGGTGCGTGGAGCAGCTGTCGTGAACGCGTTCCCTCTCGGTCAGTCCGGTGCCAGCGGCCCGGGCGCGGCCCTCAGCGCCGCCTCGGGCGGCCTCCCCGCCCAGCGTATCCTGCACGTGTTCCGCGCGCCCGTGGGCGGGCTGTTCCGGCACGTGGTCGATCTCGCCCGCCTGCAGGCCTCGGCGGGCCACCAGGTCGGCCTCGTCTGCGACGCCTCCACCGGCGGCGAGCGCGCCGCCCAGGCCCTGGCCGAGCTCGCGCCCTGCCTCGCCCTCGGCATCACCCGCCTGCCGATGCGGCGCAACCCGCATCCCTCCGACCTGGCGGCGCTTCGCACCATCGCCCGGCGCGCCGCGGCGGTGGGGGCCACCGTCCTGCACGGGCACGGGGCCAAGGGCGGCGTCTACGCCCGCATGGCCGTGGTGCCCGGCCCCGCGCCGATCCGCGCCTATACGCCCCACGGGGGCAGCTACAACTACAAGCCCGGCACCCTGCGCCACCGGTTCTACATGGGCCTCGAGCGCCTGATGGGTCTGCGCACCGACGTCTTCCTGTTCGAGAGCGAGTACGTCGCCGGGCGCCACCGGGCCTATGCGGGGGACCCGCGCCGCATCACCCGCATCGTCCATAACGGGATCAGCGAGGCCGAGTTCGCCCCCATCGTGCCGGCCGCGGAGCGGGTCGACCTAGTCTATATCGGCGAGTTGCGCGACGCCAAGGGCGTGCCCTTCCTCCTCGATGCGCTCCTGCGCCTGCGCGCCGCGGGCCGCCCCCTGCGGCTGCTCATGGTGGGCTCCGGCCCCGATTCCGCCGTCCTGGCCGATCGCGTGGTGGCGATGGGCCTCGGCGAGGCGGTGTCCTTCGAGCCGCCGCAGGCGATCCGCCCGGTGCTGGCCCGAGGCCGGCTCATGGTGGTGCCCTCGCTGGCCGAGTCCCTGCCCTACGTGGTGCTGGAGGCGGCCGCCGCGTGCCAGCCCCTCGTCGCCACCAATGTCGGGGGCATCCCGGAAATCTTCGGGGCCGCGGCCTCCGACCTGGTGCCGCCCCGCGACGGGCCGGCCCTGGCCGAGGCCATCGCGCGGGTCCTCGACGAGGATCCCGAGGCCTCCCGCCAGCGCTTCGAGACCCTGGCGGCCTCGGTCCGGGCCCGCTTCTCGATGACCCGCATGGGCTCCGACGTGCTGTCTGGATACGCCGCGGCCCTGCGCGCCCGGGTTCCCGGCGCCGGCCATGCCGTCGCACCCACGGCTCCGTGATTCCCCGTCGCGGACCCCCGGCCCCGTGACGTCCGTTTCTCCGTCCCGATTCGACCCCCAGCCCCGCTCCCCGTTTCCAAGACGCGTACCCGAGCCCGGAAATCAGCCATGAGCGCCTTCGATGTCCGTGACCTGCTGGAGGCCGCGGGCCGCTTCGGACCCCAGTCCGAGGGTGGTCCGGCCGCGGCGCTCCCGCCCGCCGAGGCGCGGCTGCACCCGGCCGCCCCGAAGCTGCTCTCGCCCGTGGTGCTGGCCGGCTGCGTCCGGATCGGGGAATTCGCCCTGATCGCCGGGATCGGGATCGCCATTCAGCGCCTGCAGCTCGCCGGGATCGTGCCGCTGTCGCCGCGCTACCTCGCCGCCGCCCTCGGCCTGGCCGCCCTGGCCGTCTGCCTGCTCCAGGCCGCGGGGGCCTACCGCATGGCGGCCTTCCGCACCCTGCGCGGCTCCGCGCTGCGGCTGGTGGGCGCCTGGTCGCTGGCCTTCCTCCTCGTGGCCACCGCCATGGTGTTCGCCAAGATCGCCGACCACTATTCCCGGGTCTGGATGGCCAGCGTGTTCGTCGCCGGACTCGCCGCCCTCCTGACCGGGCGCTTCGCCCTGGCGCGGTTCATCACCGCCCAGAAGCAGCGCGGCCATTTCGACCGCCGCACCGCCATCGTCGGCGGCGGCCCGGTCGCCGAGGACCTGATCCGCGCCCTCGACGCGGAATCGGATTCCGGCGTGCGCATCGTCGGCGTGTTCGACGATCGCGGCGATATGCGCTCCGACACGGTGGTGGCGGGATACCCGAAACTCGGGACCGTGAGCGACCTCGTCGCCTATGCCCGCACCACCCGCCTCGACCTCATCATCTTCACGATCCCGATCGCCGCCGAGGACCGCATCCTGCAGATGCTGGCCAAGCTCTGGGTCCTGCCGATCGACATCCGGCTCTCGGCCCAGGCCTCGAAGCTGCGCCTGCGCCCGCGGGCCTATTCCTATCTCGGCGCGGTGCCGGTGCTCGACATCTTCGACAAGCCGATGGCCGACTGGGACATCGTCGCCAAGAGCATCTTCGACCGGGTGGTCGGCTGCGCGATGCTGGTGGCCCTGGCGCCCATGATGCTGGCGGTCGCCCTGGCGGTGCGCCTGACCTCCACCGGGCCGGTGCTGTTCCGGCAGAAGCGCTACGGCTTCAACAACGAGCTGATCGAGGTCTACAAGTTCCGCTCGATGTACGTGAACCAGAGCGATGCCGGCGCCGCCCGGCTGGTGACCCGGGACGATCCGCGCGTCACGCCCGTGGGCCGCTTCATCCGCAAGACCTCGCTGGACGAGCTGCCGCAGCTCTTCAACGTCATCAAGGGCGAGCTCTCCCTGGTGGGCCCGCGGCCGCACGCCCTCCAGGCCAAGGCCGCCAACACCCTCTACGACCAGGTGGTGGACGGCTACTTCGCCCGCCACAAGGTCAAGCCCGGCATCACCGGCTGGGCCCAGGTCAACGGCTGGCGCGGCGAGACCGACACCAGCGACAAGATCCAGAAGCGCGTCGAGCACGACCTGCACTACATCGAGAACTGGTCGATCCTGTTCGACGTGAAGATCATGCTGGCGACCCCGGTCTCGCTGTTCCGGACCAAGAACGCCTATTGAGAAACGCCCGCCGACGCGGCGGGTCCACCGCCCCCGAAACGCGACAAGGGCCGCCCCCCGGGAGGGGAGCGGCCCTTGTGCCGTTCAGGGGAACGGGGCGGAGAGGGCCTACGGCAGGGCGCCGGCCTTCTTCTTGACCTCGGTCATCGTGTCCTCGCAGCCCTTCATGTCGCCGGCCTTGTCCTGGGCGCGGGCCTTCGTGATCAGGTCACGGGCCTCGGCGACGCCGCCGGCGCTGGCCTTGGCAGACGGATCCGTCGGCTTCACGTTCGGCGCCTTGTCGAGGGCCTTGTCCGAGTGGGACGAGGTCGGGCCGCCGGGCGGCTCCTTGCCGGTGACCTGCTCGGCGCCGGCGCTGTCGAGGCGGCGCTCGATCGTGGCGATCTGCTCCGAGCAGGACGAGGCGAAGGCGGGTCCGGCCGCACCGAGCAGGATGAGGGCGGCGGGCAGGACGGTGGTGATCCGCATGGATGGGCTCTCCGGGGTAGGGTGGGCACGCAGGTCCGCGGCCCGGGTCGGGGTGTCGCGAGAGAAGCGCCGGCCGGCGGACAGAGTTCCTTTCCGGATCGCCCTCGCCTGGAGGCCCAAGCGTCGCAGGGTGTGGGCTGCGTCGCAGGCTCGGGACGACACCGGAAGGCTGGGGGCTGCGTCGCGGACCCGGCAATGCGAAGGGGCGCGGATCGTTGCCGATCCGCGCCCCCGCTCGTCCGCCCGACCCGGTCTGTCGGGCTACCAGGTCACGCGGACGCCGCCATAGGCCGAGAGCGGCTGCACCAGGGTCGTGGTGCGCGGATCGTTGATCACGAAGTTGCCCGCCACCTGTCCGGTCTCAGCGAAGGTGCCGAAGTTGGCATAGCGGTTGTTGAACAGGTTCGTGACCAGGGCGAAGACCTGCACGTTCGGGCTGATCTGGATGCTCGTGTTCAGGTTGGCGGTGAAGTAGGCCGGCAGCTTGCGGTTGATGTTCGACTCGTCGCCGCGGAAGTAGGACGACGAGAACGCCTGGAAGTTCATACCGAAGGTCCAGATCGGCGTGATCAGGTAGTTGAACCCGGCCTTGAACTGGTGGTTCGGGATCAGCGGGACGTTGTTGCCGCGCCGGACGTTGATCAGGCCGTCATCGGCGAGCGGGTTGTTCGGGGAGGACAGCTCGCCCTCGAACTGGAAGGTGGCGTCGATGAGGGCGTAGTTGCCGTAGAGGCTCAGGCGCTCGCCGACATACTCGCCCGAGACCTCGATGCCCTGGCGCTGGGTCGCCGGCACGTTGACGAAGTAACCGCGGGCGGCGTTGCCCGGCACCGCGACCTGCAGGATGTCGTTGCGCAGGTCGGTGCGGAAGGCGCCGATCTTGTAGTTGAACAGGCCGTTCTCGTAGAAGTTCGGCACCGTGCCGCGGAAGCCGACCTCGTAGGTCTGGCCGGTGACCTGCTTGAGCGGCGGATCGGCCACCAGCGAGTTCGGCAGCAGGCAGGGCCGGTCGGGATTGGCGCAGGCGAGCTCGAGGGGCGTCGGGGCGCGGTTCGACTCGGAGTAGCCGCCGTAGAGGTTCAGCCAGGGGAAGAAGCGGTAGGTCGCGCCCACCACCGGGTTCACCTTGGTGAAGTAGTGCGTCCCCGTCACGTCCGGCGAGAAGCCGGTCTGGTCCTGGGTCGCGATGCGGGCGAAGTTCAGGCGCGCACCGGCGGTGAGCGACAGGGCGTCGGTGACGTCGAAGGTGTCGAGGGCGTAGAGGCCCATGTAGAGGTTCGAGCCGGTGACGTTGCTCGGCGCGATGCCGAGGGCCGCGGCCGTGCGGAGCGCCTCGGTGCCGAGGCCCGGGATCGTGCCGTAGTTCGGGTTCAGCGGATTCGTGGTGACGCTGAGGTCCGGATTGATCACCCCGAGGGAGCTCGACGACTTGTAGGTGTAGTTGGCCGCATCGATGCTGCCGCCGACCACGAAGGTGTTGTTGTGGCCGAAGACCTGGTCGCGGTTGGCCGCCTGCAGGGTGCCGCCGTAGCCGGTGGCCTCGGTGCGGATCGTGTCGAGGGTGCCGTAGGGCACGCCCGCCGTGAAGGGGATGCGCTGGCCCTGGCGGCCCAGGATGGTGAACTGGTCGCGGAAGGCGCGGTCGCTGAGGCCGCCCCGCTCGAAACCGTCATCCTCGAAGCAGAGGAAGCCGCGGTTGCTGGAGCGCGTGCTGCACTGCTCGAAATTGCCGTCGTTGCCGTCGATCACGAACTGGCTGAGGCGGCGGACATAGGCGTTGCCCTGCAGGTCCCAGGTCGGCGAGATCGCGACCTTGCCGGTGACCTGGATCTGGCCCTGCTCGGTGGAGATCGTCTGGGGCGAGGTGAAGATCGCCCGCTCGTCGGCGCGGGTGAAGTCCACCGGCGTGGCGGCGGCGGCACCGAAGAAGGTCTTGGCGCCCGACGCGATGATGTGGAACTCGGAATCGAGGGTCTTGTGGCCGAGATCCGCGTAGACGCGGCCGATCTCGGAGGGCGACTTGATGCGCCAGCCCTCGTCGCGCAGGCCCTCGCCGGCGAAGTAGAAGCTCCAGGGGCCGATGACCTCGCCGTATTGCAGCGAGCCCAGGATGCGCCCGTTGGAGCCGCCGCTGACGGTGATCTCCTTGCCCTGCCAGGTGAAGCCGTTCTTCATCTCGATGTTGACCGCGCCGCCGAGGGCGTTGAGGCCGAAGACCGGGTTGCCGGTGACGATGTCGATCCGGTTGATCGCCACGGAGGGGATCAGGTCCCAGTTCACCACGTCGCCGAAGGCTTCGTTGATGCGCACGCCGTTCTGGTAGACCGCGAGGCCCTGCGGCGCGCCCTGGAGCGGCGAGGCGTCGAAGCCGCGATAGGTCAGGGTCTGGCGGAAGCTGTTGCCCTGCCCGTCCGACAGGTTCACGCCCGGCGTCTTGCGCGCCAGGGTGAAGGTCGGGTCGAGGGTGGCGCGGTCCTGCGCGAAGTCGGCCGCGGTCACGGTCTCGACGGTGTTGGGGATCTTGTAGAGCGATTGGCCGCCGCCGCCGCCCGTGGCGCCGACCGGGGTGGTCGCGACCACGTCGAGCTCGCTCAGCGTCACCGATTGCTGGCCGCCGGCGCCCTGCGCCAGCACGGCGCTCGGCAGCAAGGCCACCGACAGCAGCAAGCTGCTCCGCAGTGTCCGCTTCGTCATCCCCAGTCCCCCAAGATCGTCTTCGTGTGCCTGCCCCTTGGTCGGGGCTTCGAAGACAGTCTTGCGAGGATCGGCTGCTGAGAACAATCGCGCGCCGCGCGGATTCAGCGCTTTTGCGCGTTCCCGGCTTCGTTGGTCACATGGCGTGGCGCAACGGACACGATTTTTCTTACGATTTCAAAGGTTTGGGGAGAGTTCAGCAAGTCGCCCGGGAGGAAGTGGCAAGCGGTCCGGGGCCGCCAGGGCCCCGGACCGTCCGCCGCGTCAGAGGCGGGCCTGGATCTTGCGGGCGATCTCGCCGAGACGCTGCTCCAGCAGGGTCGGGACCTCGCAGACATAGGTCAGCGACTGGCTGCGTTCCTGGAAGATGCGCCGGTCCCAGGTGAACTTGGTCTCCAGCTCCGAGGCGTCCTTGGGGATGTCGCGGGCGTCCTGGACGCTCGGGGAATCCTTGGTGGCGCTGATCTGATCGGCTTCGTCGCGGATACGCTCGGCCATGCGGCGCTGGCCCTGGGCGTAGCGGCCGATGCCGGCGATGACCTTGTTGCGCTCGCCGTTGATCACCTCGAAGACGCCCGCAAAGACCCGGGTGAGGCGCTTCTCCTTGTCGGCACCGGCCTTGGCGGCGAAGTCCTCGAGCAGCGGATCGACCTCGGACAGGGGCGTGCGCCGCGAGGCGATCTTCTGGGCCAGGGCCGCGGCCTCGAAGTCGTCGCCCCAGGGGCCGGCCGCCTCGAGGTCCGGCCCGGTCCAGACCGTGCCCGGGCTCAGGGTCGAGACCTTGCGCTGGACGCAGGGCCAGTCCGGGTCGGATTTCGGCTGGGCGAGGGCCGGGCCGGCACCGAGGCCCAGGAGGGCGAGGCCCGCGAGGGTGCGGAGGGGGAGCGTGCGAGAAATCATCAGGAATTGTCTCCGGCCGGGCCGCCGCGCCGGGCCATGATGCCACGGCCCGGATCGTAGGCGACGACGGCGAGGGTGAAGAAGGCGAGCGTGGTCCCCACGACCACCGCGCAGGCGATCGGCTCGAACTGCCCGTAGAGGGCGAAGCGCACGAGCTGCACGGCGTGGGAGAAGGGATTGAGCTGGCAGATCCAGTACAGGGTCTCGGAGGATTCGCGGATGCGCCAGAGCGGGTAGAGCGCCGAGGAGGCGAAGAACATCGGGAAGATCACGAAGTTCATCACGCTGGCGAAGTTCTCCAGCTGCTTGACCATGGAGGAGAGCAGCAGGCCGATCGCGCCGAGCATCAGCCCCGAGGCGATGAAGGCCGGCAGCGCCGCCACGTAGCCGATGGCCGGGATGTCGAGTTCCCAGAACCACGCGATGGCCAGGAAGGCGTAGGCCTGCACCACCGAGACGGTGACGCCGGCGATCAGCTTGGCGAGCAGCAGGAGCCAGCGCGGATAGGGGCTCGTCAGCAGCACCTTCATCGAGCCGACCTCGCGGTCGTAGACCATCGAGAGCGAGGATTGCATGCCGTTGAAGAGCTGGATCATCACCGCGAGGCCCGGCACCACGTAGACCTCGTAGAGCACGTAGGTCTGGTAGGGCGGCTCGATCGAGACGCCGAGCGTGTTGCGGAAGCCCGCCGCGAAGATGAACAGCCAGACCAGCGGCCGGACCAGGGCCGAGAAGAAGCGCTCCTTCTGGTTGAAGAAGCGCAGCAGCTCCCGGCGCACGATGCCGCCGAGGCAGATGAGGTAGCCGACGGCGTCGAGGCGCCCGAGATGCGGCACCGGCGTCTCCGCCGGCGCGACGACCGGGGGCGGGGTCGTCGCGGTGGCGCGGGCAGCGGGGCTCGGAGTCATGGCGATGGGATCCGTGGGCGTGCTCATGCGGCCTGCCGCGCGGGTTCGGCGACGAGGCGGCGGAAGGCCGCCTCCAGGGTCTCGTCGCCCTGCGCGATGGAGCCGGCGGTGCCGCGGGCGACGATGCGGCCCCGGTGCAGCACGACCGCGTCGTCGCCGGCGTCGATCTCCTCGAAGATGTGGGTGGCCCAGAGCACCGACAATCCCTCCTCCCGCACCAGGGCGCGGACGATGGCGACGATGTCGGCGCGCGATTCGAGGTCGAGGCCGACGGTGGGCTCGTCGAGGAGGAGGAGCCGGGGCTCGTGCACCAGGGAGCGGGCGATCTCGATGCGCCGGGACTGGCCGCCGGAGAGGGTCCGCACCTTGTCGTCGCGCCGGTCGCTCAAGCCCACGCGGTCGAGCAGCGCGGTGATCCGCGCCTTGGCGGCCTTGCGGGCGATGCCGTGCAGGCTGGCGTGGTAGAGCAGGTTCTGCGCGACGGTGAGGTCGGTGTCGAGGGTGCGGGCCTGGAACACCACGCCGAGGCGGGCGAGGGCCCGGCTCGGTTCCCGGTCCAGGGCATGGCCGAGGATCGAGACCTGGCCGTCCTGGTTCGAATACAGCCGGGTGATCACCGAGAACAGGGTCGTCTTGCCGGCCCCGTTCGGCCCGAGCAGGGCGGTGAAGTGCCCGCGCGCGACGCTCAGGGAAACGTCGGACAGGGCCGCCCGCGCGCCGAAGCGGTGGCTGACATGGGCCACATCGAGGGCGGGACTCGCACGCTCTCCGGAACTCATGGCTTCAAGGCCCGCTCGGCGTCGCCGACCGCGTCCAGGCACTCGTCGAATTCGCCCTCCCCCATCTCGCGCTCGGCCACCCGCAGGGCCTTCTTGAGCTTGGGTTGGACCGCCTCCGGGGCGGGCTTGGCGAGTTCGGCCTGGATCATCGCGATGCCCTCCACGCAGGCGGCCTTGTCGTCCGCCAGGGCGGCGACGCTCCCGAGGGCGAGGAGGACGGAGAGGGCGAGTACCGGGGGCGCGCGCATCACGGGGGTCCTACTTCACGGTGAACTTGCCGGTCATGCCCTTGGATTCGAGGCCATGGACCGACCAGGGATACTCGCCGGGCCGGATGGCCACGAACTCGATCGCGATCTCGCCCGGATCGTCGAATTCGAAATGGTCCGGCGGGCCGCTGCCGTGGATCTCCAGGTGCTGAATCACGATCTGGTTGAACCAGATGTTGCGGAAGAACTCGGTGGCGTAGAACTTGTACTCCTGCCGGCCCTTGGCGACGATCCGCAGGCGATAGGCCTTGCCGGATTCGAGCTCGATCTCCTTGTTCTCCACGACGAAGTCGTTGCCCTCCTCGTTGCCGAGGACGAGGTCGGGCAGGTTCTGACGCTTCTTCGTCAGGTCGAGGGCCTGGGCCGGCGCGATCCAGGCGGGGCCGCCGGCGAGGATCGCCGCCAGGGCGAGGGCGGTGCGCCGCATCGTCCGCTTCATGTGTTGTCCTCCCGTTTGCCGCCCCGGGGCGGTGCCGCCTTGGGGGGTGCCGCCTTGGGGCGGTCGTTGCTGGCGCTCTGGCGCTGGCCCCTCCCCGCGGAGGGAGGGGCCCGTGCCCTAGTTCGGCGAGACCGTGACCCCCCAGGGCAGAAGCCCCACGGGGATGCTCTTCACCACCTTCTCGGCCGCCACGTCCACGACCGAGATGTCGTTCGAGGAGCCGTTGGTGGAGAACAGCAGCTTCTGGTCCGGGGTGAAGGCGAGCTGCCAGACGCGCTGGCCCACGGGGAGGTACTTCTCCACGGCGTAGGACTTGGCGTCGATCACCGCGATGCGGTTGGCCGGGCCGAGCGCCACGAAGGCTTTGCTGCCGTCCTTGGTGATGCGGATGCCCACGGGCTGGATCGCCTCGTCGTTCACGCTGGGAATCTTGAAGGTGATCTTCTTGATGACCCGGCGCGCGGCGACGTCGATGACGCTGATGGTGCCGCCCACTTCGGCCGAGACCCAGAGATACTTCCCGTCCGCCGTGAACTCGGCGAAGCGCGGGCGGGCATCGACCAGCACGTTGTCGATCACCGCGAAGGTCGTGGTGTCGATGAAGTGGGCCATGTTGGTGGTCTCGGAGGTGTTCACCAGGATCTTGCCATCCGGCGACAGGCCCATGCCCTCGGGCTCGACGCCCACCGGCACCTCGGCCATGACCTTGTTCTTCTCGATGTCGATGACGGTGACCTGGCTGTCGTCCTCGTTGGCGACGTAGAGCAGGTTGCCCTGGGGGCCGAGGATGAACTGCTCCGGGTCTGGCCCCGAGCGCAGGGAGCGCACGACCTTGCCGGTGCTGGTGTCGAGCACGTCGATGCGGTCGTCGTCGCTGGCGCAGACGAACAGCTCCTTGCCGTCCCGGCTGGTGGTGACGCCGCGCGGGCGGCGGCCGACCTTCCAGGTCCCGGTCACCGCCATCGTCTCGGTGTCGATGACGCTGACCGAGTTGCCCTTCTCGTTTGTGACGTAGACCGTGTAGGCCTGCGCCGGGCTGGCCAGCGAGAAGCCGGCCAGGACGGTGCCGGCCAGCAGCGCCAGGCCCAGTACCGATCCGGACACGTGTGCCCTGTCGCCGCGGCTCATGGGGTTCCTCCTCGGGGCCATCGCTGTCTCGTGCGCGATTGATTGGGCGTTACTATAGTGCAGCCCCGTCTCACGGGGAGCGCGGGACCGCAAGCGGGCGGGAGACCGTGTTGCCGCAGGCGGCCCGGCGGATCCGGGCCTCGCGCGAACGTGACGGGATCAATCGGGGAACTTGCAGGTCGTCTCCGGTAGGTCGATGCCGAGGGTGTCGAGGGGCGTGCGCTGGTGCGTGAAGCCCTGCTCGGGCGCCACCGAGACCATGGCCTTGGGCTGCACCACGATGATGGGCTGGCGCAGCTGGTGATCCCAGGGGCGGTAGCTGAGGGAGACGCCCTTGTAGGCCGGCAGGCTGAAACCCGGGTCGGCGAAGTAGGGCGCGAGCACCGCCGGGTCGGCGGTCTTCTTCTGGGTCGCCGCCTCGCCCACCGAGCGCACCGCCGCCCAGGCCTGGTAGTCGAGGGGCCGCATCAGCCGCCCCGCCTGCCGCCGGAAGCGGTTCTGCGCCTGGGCCGCGCCCCAGGTCTCCAGCATCGGGTGCCAGGTGGTGGCGATCAGCCCCTGCGTGCCGGCCACGGGGCGCGGGTCGACGGTGCGGAACGGAACGTAGTCGCCCCAGTCGCCGGCCTCGTCGGCCACCACCGCGATGTCGTAGTCGAGCCCCCGGGTGAACACCATCGCCTCGGACCGGGTCGGGGTGTCGCCCCGCGCCTTGGCCAGGGGGCCGAAGGTCCAGGGCTTCTCGGCGTTGATCTTCAGGGCGAATTTCCGGGCGGCGTTCTTGAACGCGTCGGCGTAGAGGCGGTCGTTCTCCCCCGGTCCGACGATGAGGAACATCTTGCGCCAGCGCATCAGCGTGAAGAACTGCGCCAGGGCATCCGTCTGCATCGCCCGGCTCGGCAGGACGTGGAAGACGTTGCGGCGGCAATCGGCCCCGCGTAGGCGGTCGTCGGGGGCGGCGATGTTGAAGATCGTGACGCCCTGCCCCTTCAGCGCATCCGTGATGGCGAGGAGTTCGGCCGCCGGCAGCGCCACCACGAGGTAGCGGATGCCCCGCCCCGCGAGGTCCCGGGCCGCCGCCACCCCATCCTTGTCCCCCGCCTTGTCCCCCGCGAGGGCGACCTCGTCGAGGACGTAGGTCTGCTTGGTGAAGCGACCGGTGTTGTTGTTGTCCTTGACCGCCATCCGGGCGCCGGCGACGCCCTCGTCCTCCGGCACCGCCTCGGCGTCGTAGGAGGAGGGCGCGGGCTCGGGCCGGTAGATCAGGCCGATATGCGTCTCGCTCGGAGCGATCCCCGGCGCGGCGGGAGGCGTGGCCGGCTCCTGTGCCGAGGCCGGGGCGAGGCCGCACAGCCCGAGGCTGAGGGCGAGCGGGGCGAAGAGGAGGCGTGCGGGGCTGAGCATGTGGCCGGGAGGCTAACAACATTGCGCCGCCGCGCTCAATCGCGGATTGCTAAGCGGTTCTTAAGGGCGCCCCGCCGAAACCTTGCGCCGACCTCGCGACGGCGCGGCGGCATTTGCGCGCCGGGCCGTTTCCGGGCAGATCTCGCGGAACTGAGGCACCGGCGGGATCACACGGGCGCCCGGCGCGTTCCCGTGATCCGTTCCCGCGGTCCTTCCGTCCCCGCCCCCAGCGGAGAGCTTCGCCCATGGCCCCGTCCCCGATCCGCGCCGTGCGCGGGCTCGCCCTCGCCGCCCTCCTCGCCACCGGCGTTCTCGCGGGTCCCGCCCGGGCCGCGCCGGAGAAGGCCGCGATCTTCGGGGTCGAGTTGTTCGATCCCGGCGTGGTCGGCGGTCGCAAGGCCCGGCCGGACGAGGTGCGGCGTCTCGGCCTCGTCACCGACGAGCTGCGCAAGGCCCTGGCCGACAGCGTCGAGCCCGTGGATGTCGCCCCCCAGGCGGCCGAGATCGCCAAGCAGGCGCCCCTCTACAAGTGCGACGGCTGCGCCGCGACCATCGCCAAGACCCTCGGGGCCGACCTCGCGGTCAGCGGCTACGTCGAGAAGGGCTCCAACCAGATCTTCAACCTCACCGTCACCATCGCGGAGGCCGCCACCGGCAAGGTCATCCGGGGCGGCCGGGTGGTGATCCGCGCCGACACCGACGACACCTGGGCCCATGCCATGCGCTGGGTGGTGAAGAACCGCCTCCTCACCGAGCCCTTGCCGAACCGTTCCTGACCGGGCGGCGTTTCGAGAGACGGGGATTTCCCTTATCCCCGCCCATGCGCTAGGTCCGCGTTCAGGCCGGAAGCGCCAGCTTGAGGCCGAACTTGCCCCGGCCGCGCCACCCTGGGCGCGGCGCTTCCCGACCCGGGCGTCGTCGATGGCCTCCTCCCGAGGCCCCGAGCAACCGAAACCCGCGCTGATGTCCGTGCCCCGCGTGTCCCGATCCTTCGATCTCCGGTCCTTCGACGCCGACGCGCCGGCGCCGCGGCTCCTCGTGAGCGTGCGGAACGCGGACGAGGCGGACCTCGCGACCGGCGCGGGCGCCGACCTCGTCGATGCCAAGGACCCCGAGCGCGGGGCGCTGGGGGCCCTCCCCGCCGCGACCGTCCGCGCCATCGTGGCGCAGGTGGGCGGCCGCACCCTGGCCAGCGCCGTGGCGGGCGAGCCGGACCGCGCGGCCCTGGTTCCCGCCATCGCCGCCATGGCGGCCACCGGCATCGACGTGGTGAAGGTGGCCGTGGGGGACGCCGTGTCGGCGGACGACCTCGCCCGGGCCGCCGAGGCGGCCTCCGGACGCCTGATCGCCGTGCTGTTCGCGGAGGCCGGCGATGCCGCCGCCCTCGTGCCGCGCCTGCGCCGGGCCGGCTTCCTCGGTGCGATGATCGACACCGCGGGCAAGGACGGGCGCCGGCTCACCGACCACCTGACCCTGCCGGCGCTGGCGGCGTTCACCCGCGCCTGCCGCGATCACGGCCTGATCTCGGGCCTCGCCGGCTCCCTGGCCCTCTCCGACATCGCCGTCCTGGCCCCCCTCGGGCCGCATTACCTCGGCTTCCGCGGCGGCCTCTGCGGCGCCGGCGACCGGCGTCAGGCCCTCGATCCCGTCCGGGTGGCGGAGGCCGTGCGCCTGATCCGCGCCTCGGCCCGGCGGGACGCCGCCTGATGCGGAAACCGGCCGCCCCGATCGTGGTGAAGCTCGGCGGCAGCCTCGTCGCCGACGCGCCCCGCCTGCGGGCCTGGCTCGCGCACCTCGCCGACGGCGCCGCGGGGCCCTGCGTCGTCGTCCCCGGGGGCGGACCCCTCGCCGAGGCGGTGCGCACATCCCAGGCGGCCCTCGGCTTCTCCGACGCCCTCGCCCACCGCCTCGCCCTCGACGCCATGGGCCGCATGGCCGAGATCTTCTCGGCGCTCGAGCCGCGCCTCGTACCCGCCCGCGCGCCGGAGGACCTCGCGGCCCTCCTGGCGTCCGGGCTGGTCCCGGTCTGGGACCCGGCCGACCTGAAGGCCGGCCACCCCGACATCCCCGAGACCTGGGACGTCACCTCCGACAGCCTCGCCCTCTGGCTCGCCGCCGCGATCGGCGCGTCGCGCTGCTGCCTGGTGAAGTCCGCCGACCGGCCGGCAGGGACGACGGACTGGGCGGATCTCGCCGCGAGCGGCCTCGTCGACGCGGCCTTCCCGGTTTTCGCGGCCCGCTATGCCGGGCCCATCGCCATCCTGGGGCCCGGCGCGGCCTGTCCGCCCGCGGCCGCCTCCGAAAGGGCCGCCGCATGAGCGCGCCCGAGCACCTCGTCTTCATCACCGGCCGCATGGCCAAGGCGCGCCTGGAGAAGGTTGCCGCCACCCTGCCGCCGGAGCGCTACGCCTGGAGCATCGCCGATGCCGGCGTGAAGGTCGCTGCGCTGATGACGGAGGAGATCATCCGCCGCCGGGTGACGATTCCGGACGGGGCCAGCCGCATCATCCTGCCCGGGCGCTGCCGGGCCAACCCGGAGGCGCTGGCGGCGCATTTCGGCCTGCCGGTGGAGCGCGGCCCCGACGAGATCGTCGACCTGCCGGCCTATCTCGGGCTCGCCGGGCGCACGGTCGATCTCTCCCGCCACGACCTGCGCATCTTCTCCGAGATCGTCGACGCCTCGAAGATGACGCCCGAGCAGATCCTGGCGAAGGGCCTCGACCTCGCCCGGCGCGGGGCCGACGTGATCGATCTCGGTGGCCTGCCGGACACCGACTTCCCGCATCTCGAGGCGTGCGTACGGCTGCTCAAGGGCGCCGGGCTCAAGGTCAGCGTCGATTCGTTCTCCCTCGACGAGCTGACCCGGGGCGCCCGGGCGGGGGCCGACTACCTGCTCAGTCTCAACGAGCAGACCCTCGACCTCGCCTTCGAGACCGACGCCGTGCCGGTCCTGGTGCCGGTGCGTCCCGACGACCTGGCCTCCCTCGATCGCGCCATCGAGCGCATGGAGAAGGCGGGGCGGCCCTACATGGCCGACCCGATCCTGGAGCCGATCCATTTCGGCTTCGTCGAGTCGATCGCCCGCTACCACGAGACCCGGCGGCGCTGGCCCGGCATCGAGATGATGATGGGCACCGGCAACCTCACCGAGCTCACCGAGGCCGACAGCCTCGGCGTCACCGCCCTCCTGGTCGGGATGTGCTCGGAGCTCGCCATCCGCAACGTGCTCATCGTCCAGGTCTCGAACCACACCCGCCGGACGGTGGAGGAGCACGACGCCGCACGCCGGGTGATGTTCGCGGCCCGCGCCGATTCGGCCCTGCCCAAGGGCTACGGCCGCGCCCTGCTGGCGCTCCACGACAAGCGGCCCTACGTGCAGACCCCGGACGAGATCGCGGTGCAGGCGGCCGAGGTGAAGGACCCGAACTACCGCATCGCCGTGGCGGAGGACGGGATCCACGTCTTCAACCGCGACATCCACGCGATCGGCACCGACGCGATGGCGTTCTTTCCCGACCTCCAGAGGACCGGCACCGTGGGCAGCGACGGCGCCCACGCCTTCTATCTCGGCGGCGAGCTGACCAAGGCCGAGACCGCCTGGCGGCTGGGCAAGCGCTACGTCCAGGACGAAGCCCTGGCCTGGGGGGCGGCCGCCGACGCCGCGGTGGAGGACACCACGGCCTTCAAGAAGGCCGGGCACACGAAGCATTCCGGCTCGGCCGCCGCCGAGATCGCGGCCCGCGACGCCACGCCGCCCGAGGCCGGGGCGGTCGCGCCCGAGACGACGGGACCCGGCGAGACCGGGGCCGGCGACGCGGTGTCGGAGACCCCCCCGGAGGGCGGCGGCCGCATCGTCTGCGGCAAGTTCGTGCCCGACGCGCCGCGCGCCGCGACGGGAAAGGCGTGACCCCATGCCCCTGATCCTCGAGACCGTCGTCACCACCACCGACCGCGCCGGCGCGCTGCACCTGGTGCCGTTCGGGCTGATCCAGGACGGCGCGGACTGGATCCTGGCGCCGTTCCGGCCCTCCCCCACCATCCGCAACCTCGCCGACAATCCGGTCTTCGCCGCCTCCAGCCCCAGCGACGTGCGGGTGATCGCCGGGGCCGTCACCGGGCGGCGCGACTGGGCGACCGTGCCCTGCGCGCGGATCCCCGGCCGGCGCCTCGCCGAGAGCTTCGGCCATGCCGAGTTCGAGGTCGCCGCCGTCGAGGACGATCCCGTGCGACCTCGCTACCGGGGACGGATGGTCCACGCGGCGGCACACGTGCCGTTCTTCGGCTACAACCGGGCGCAGGCGGCGGTGCTGGAGGCGGCGATCCTCTCCACCCGGCTGCACATGCTGGAGCCTGACAAGATCCTGACCGAGATGCGCTACCACGCCATCGCGATCGCCAAGACCGCCGGGCCCGCCGAGCGCGAGGCCTGGGACTGGATCGAGGACAAGGTGGCCGCGGCCCTCGGCCGCGACGACCGCATCCTCGAGCGTTCCCCCCCAGCACCCTAGAACGTGCTTTCCCGAGGAGACGAAGACCCGATGAAGTTTCTCACTCTGACGACCGTGGCGGCCTTCGCCCTGGTGTCGTTCGGCGCCCAGGCGCACGGCCCGACCCGCAAGAAGGTCGAGGAGACCGTCGAGATCAACGCGGCCCCGGACAAGGTCTGGGCCGTGATCGGCAATTTCCAGGACATGAGCTGGCTGCCGCCGGTCGAGAAGACCGAGGGCAAGGGCGGCAACGAGATCAAGGCCACCCGCACGCTGACGCTCAAGGGCGGCGCCACGGTGGACGAGGAACTGTACAAGTACTCCGCCGAGAAGATGAGCTACTCGTACCGGATCACCAAGGTCGACGTGAAAACCCTGCCGGTGAACGACTACTCCTCCACCATCAAGGTCGAGGATGCCGGCGGCGGCAAGTCCAAGGTGGCCTGGGACGGCGCGTTCTACCGCGGCTACATGAACAACGATCCGCCGCCCGAGCTGAACGACGAGGCCTCGCAGAAGGCCGTGCGCGGCCTCTACCGCACCGGCCTCGACGCCCTGAAGGCCAAGCTCGAGAAGAGCGGTTCTTGATCGCATCGCGAACGGGGACGGGCCGGCACTTCGCCGGCCCCTTCCGCCCCGGCGTCCCGGGGTTTGGCCTCCCCCTGCTCGGCCTGCTGCTGCTCGGCGCCCCGGCCCGGGCCGATGAGGCCCTCGTCACCGCGCAGGGCGCCAACACCCTGGCGATCGTCGATCTCGAGGCGGGCAGCGTCGCCGCCCAGATCCCGATCGACGGCGCGCCCGCCGGCATCGCCCTCTCTCCCGACCGCCGCACGGCCTTCGTCACCCGCCCCGAGGGGCCGGGCCTCGCCGTGGTCGATCTTGACACCCGTACCGTGACGGGCACCCTCGCCCTGCCCGGCGGCCCCCTCGGCATCGCGGTCAATCCGAAATCCGGGGCGGTCTACGTCGCCGACTGGTACGGCAGCCGCATCTTCGTCGTCTCGCCGGACGGTGCGCGCCTCGACACCGAGATCCAGGTCGGCGCCTCGCCCTCCGGCATCGCCGTGACCCCCGACGGCGCCACCCTGCTGGTGGCGAACCGCGAGGGGGATTCGGTCTCGGTGGTGGACGTCGCCACGGCCCGGGAACTCCAGAAGATCCCGGTCGGCCAGCATCCGTTCGGCATCACCCTCGATGCCGAGGGGGGCCGCGCCTACACGGCCAACGTGACCTCGAACGACGTCTCGGTGATCGACGTGCCCGGCCGGCACGAGATCGGCCGGGTGACCACGGGCGAGCGGCCCTACGTCATCGCCCTCGCGGGTCCGCGCGGCTTCGTCACCGACCAGTATTCGGGCACCGTCACGGTGTTCAACCTGAAGACCCTCACCAACGTCGCGGCGATCGAGGTCGGCGATCACCCGGAGGGCATCGCCGCCTCTCGCGATGGCCGCACCCTGACGGTGGCGAACTGGGGCTCGAACACCCTGAGCCTGATCGACGCGACCACCCTGAAAGTGACGGGCGAGATCAAGGTCCCGGACGGGCCGCGGTCCTTCGGGGATTTCCTGCGGTGAGGGTCGGAGGCTGGGGACGCCGCGCGTGAAGGGCCGGCGCGTGTCGCGCGCGGACCCGGGCCTTTCGCCCCGGAGCGGACGTCCCGCCCGCGACCCGACCGCGCCGTTCGGCCCCGACGCCACCGGTCCGAGCGCGGCCGTCGATGCTTCTGCCCGGGTCCTCCGCGTATGGCCTGGTCCACGTGAGGTCGGTGCCGATCGCACGGACCGTGACTCCGCCCTCAACGGGTTCGGGCGTTCCTCTGCGTTTCGACGCCAGGTCTATCGAGGAAGGCGATGATGCTGTCAGCGACCGCCTGAGGGGCCTCGCGGGCGGGGAAATGGCCGACACCGTCCAGAACGACCCGCTGGTAGCCGTTCGCGAAAGAGCGCGCTTGGCCTTCCGACTCTCCCGGCGGGTCGCATCGATCCGCACCGCCCTGGATCATGAGCGTGGGCACCTGGAGGAGGTCCGTCGCGTCGACTGCGTCGCGCAGGGACGTGTAGCGCGGGTCGAGTTTCTCCGGCTTCCAGCGGCTCCGATAGCCATGGAGCGTGATGGCGACCCAGTCCGGATTGCGGAAACTGCCCGCCACGGCCGCGAACACCGCGTCGTCGAACCAACCCGTCGGTCCCCACGTGTCCCACTGGATGCGCGCGAAGCGTTCCGGATCGTCCCGTACCGCCGCCGCGCCCGCGTCGGTCGTCATGAACCACTGGTACCACCAGCGTCGGCTCTGCTCGAACGACGGCGTGGCGAAGCGCCCGCGCGGCGCATAACCGATCGCAAGCGACGTGATCGAGGACACCCGCTCCGGCGCGAGCGCCGCCAGGATGTAGGCCGCCCGGCCGCCCCAGTCGTGGCCGACAACCGCGCAGCGGTTCCAGCCGAGCGCGTCCATCAGATCGAGAGCGTCCCGGGCGATCGCCACGCCGGTCCCGTCGCGGGGGGATTGGTCAGCAAGAAAGCGTGTCGGCCCGAAGCCGCGAAGCCAGGGGGCGACCCAGCGATAGCCTTTCTGCTCCAAGAGCGGGGCGACGCCGCGCCAGCCGGTGGCATCATCCGGCCATCCGTGCAGGAGCAGAATCGGTCGACCGTCCCGAGGGCCTCCGCTCTCGAAAGCGATGTCGAGGAGTTCGGTCTGGATATGGTCCACCGCAGTGCTCCGTATTCCGCACGAGTGAATTGCCCCGGCAGCGGCCGACCGCCGGGAGCAGGTATCGTCCAGGCATCCCGCGGATCAGGGCTGCGAGAAACCACCGGCGACGACGATGTCCGTGCCCGTCACCCCGGTGTGCCGCCGAAGTCGGGATGACCGGCGAAGGCGGCCGCCAACAGGGTCACAAAGCTGCGCACCTTGCTGGCGATGTTGCGGTTGGCCGGATAGGCGGCGTGCACCGGGATGACCGGCAGATTCCAGTCTGTCAGAACCGGGACGAGCGCGCCCGCGCGGATTGCCGGACCGACCACGAAGGCGGGCTCCAGCGTGATGCCCGCCCCGGCCAGGGCGGCGGCCAGCAGCGTCGGGCCGTTGTTGCACTCCAGAAGGGGCCGGATCGGGAAGTCGGCCACCGCACCGTCCCGCTCGAACCGCCACTTGCGGCCCCAGCGCAGCGCGGAGAAATGAAGGCAGGCATGGGTCGCGAGGTCCTGCGGTATCGCCGGCGGGCCGCGGCGGGCGAGATAGGCCGGAGATGCGCAGGCGATCAACGGGGACGTACCGATCTGCCGCGTAACCAGCGTCGGCTCGACCGCGAGCGCACCGCGGATCGCCACGTCGAAACCCTCCCCGATCAGGTCCACGGCATCGGTGGACAGCTGAAGGTCGATCGACACGGCCGGGTTCTCGGCGAGGAAGCGCGCGACCACCGGGGCGACATGATCGGGGCCGAGGTCCGGAGGGGCTGCGATCCGCAGGCGGCCGACCGCCTCGGTCTGGAAGGCCGTCGCCGCTTGCCCGGCAGCCCGCACACGATCCTGGATGTCGGCGAGCGCCTCCCGGTAGACCGTCCCGGCTTCCGTCAGCCGCACGGCGCGCGTGGAGCGTTGCAGCAGCTGGACGCCCAACCGCGTCTCCAAGGCGCGGATCTGCGCACCGACCGCGGAACGCCCCATCTCCAGGTCGTTGGCTGCCGCCGTGAAGCTTGCGCGCTCGGCAACGGCAAGGAACGCCATGATCCCGGCCAATGGATCGGTGGTCTTCATATGTCCACCCATGCGCCAACCGATGTACGATCATCGATCTTATCGCGGCGGATCGCAATCGGTAGCTCTGGGGAACCCCAACCCGACCGACAGGACGTTCGCATGGCCGCTGCCCTCTGGTTCACCACCGCCCGCCTGACCATCCATCTGTCGCAGAACGACAATGCCGATGGGCTTACGCTGATCGAGCACCACATGATGCAGGGCTTTGCCGTGCCGCTGCATGTCCATCAGGACGAGGATGAAAGCTTCTACATCCTGCAGGGCGAGGTCCGCATGCAGATCGCCGACGAGGTTCGTCGCCTGACACCGGGCGACGCGATCACGGTCCCGGGTGGAACGCCGCACTCGTTCCGGGTCGTCTCGCCCGAAGCGCGCTTCCTGTCGATGACGACGGGTGGGTTCGAGGCGATGATCCGCAGCCTGGCCCGGCCGGCGGAAACAGACGGCCTGCCGCCCCAAGCCGAGCCGACCGACGCGGAGGTCGCGGCGCTGGTCGCGGCCTGTGCTGCGCACGGCATCGCGTTTCAGGGACCTGCGGTCGCGTGAAGCGCCGGGTGGCGGCTCGTGCGGATCGCCTTTCCAGAAGGCGCCAGTCCGGAAGCCACGCCACCCGGACGGAGCGCATCCTCGACCAAGCTGCCGCGAGGCGGACCTTTCGAGAGGCTCGGAAGGGGCGCAAGCGGACGGAACCGCGCTGTCGGGCTCCGGCCACGCGAGCCTGCGCCCCCTGCCCTCACGCCGCCGCGGGCGGCTCCGGAGATTCGGGCTCCTCCGGCGAGTTCAGGATGTCCTCGAGTTCGTCCACCAGCATGTCTATCTGGTCCGACGTCGCCAGCACCCGCAGGGTCTGGCCGGATTCGGTGGCGAGGGCCAGCTCGATGCCGCCGCCGGAACGGCTGGCGAGGATGCGGGCGAGTTTCTGCGGCGTGCTCATGCGCGGGGTCTCTCTCCAGGAACTTGCGTCGGCCAGGAACTCGGGTCGGCCAAAAACTCGGGTGGGCCAAAAACTCGGGTGGGCCAGGATTTCAGGTGGGATCGGCCGCCAGCAGCGCCACGGCGACGGCGGGGCCGCAGGTGGAGGCCCAGTCGGCCCCGGCCTCGGCGAGGTGGCCGGCGATGAGGTCGGTGAAGGCGTGGGCCGGCCGGCCGAGGCGCGCGGCCAGGCGTTCGGCCAGGAAGCGGCCGGCGCCGCACACCACCACGGGCGCTCCGTCGGGCAAGGCCTGGCGGGACAGCACCAGGGCGGCCGAATCGTGCAGTAGCCGGAGCTGCCGTTCGGCGAAATGGGCCGCCAGGGCGCGCCACTCGGCGGCGCTGCCCTCGTCGCGGTCGCGCCCGACGATGCGGGCGAGGCGGGTCTCGCTCTCGGGGATCGACTTGCCCTTGAGGTCGACGCTGTGCTGCTGGTCGGCGCCCTCCGGCAGGTCGCCGAGGATGCGGTGGATGTCGGCGGCCGTGGCGAAGGTCTCGGCCATCAGCCCGGTGCGCCGGCCCCGGAACGGGGCGTGGTCGGCCAGCGCCACGAGATGCGAGCGCACCACGCCGGTATAGACGAGTTCCCCCGTCTCCAGGCGCTCGGCGTCGCTGTAGCCGGCCGCCACCGGCGCCCCGGCCGCGATCGGGATCAGGTCGGCCGTGGTGGAGCCGATATCGACGAGGAGCCCGTCGGCGACGTGGCGGCCGATCAGGGCCGCGGTGGCGTGCCAGTTCGCCGAGGCGATGTCGCCGGCCTGCGCGGCGGCGGCTTCCGGGGCGAGCAGGCCGGAACGGCCGCCGTAGATCCGCACCCGGCCGCTGAGATGAGCCTCGGCCCAGGCGGAGATCTGCCGCACACCGTCGGTGCGGCCGGCGAAGCAGTCGGTGAGTTCCCCCGTCATGGTGACGACGTGGTCGGCCGTGTCCCGCGCCCAGTCGGGCAGCTGCGCCAGGGTTTCGTCGAGGGCGGGCAGCCCGCGCCAGAGGCGGCAGGGCGCCTGGACCACGGCGACCACGCGGCGATCGCGGACCAGGGCCGCCTTGACATGGACCCCGCCGAGATCCCAGCCGATCACCGGCATGTCGGGAAATGCGGCGGGAGATCCGGATGGTGGTGTCACGGGCGGGCCTGAACGCGGGAGGAAGCCGAATGGCGGACGAATTCGAGATCATTCCAGTGCTCGACCTGCGCCACGGAGCCGTGGTGCGGGCGCGGGCCGGCGACCGCGCCTCCTATGCCCCGATCGTCACGCCCTTGGCAAAGGGGTCGGCGCCGGCGGACGTGGCCCGCGGGCTCCTGGCGGCGGTGGCGGCGCGGATCCTCTACGTGGCGGACCTCGACGCGATCGTCGACGGGGCGGCCCCCGATCGGGCGAGCCTCGCCGCCATCGCGGAGGCCTGTCCCGGCACCACCCTGTGGGTTGATGCGGGATTCGCCGATGCGGCCGGGGTCGAGGCCTTCCTCGAGACCGGGCTCGGCCGGCCGGTGATCGGCAGCGAGAGCCAGGCGGATGCCGGACTCGTCCGCGCCCTGGGCGCGCGGGCGGTGTTCTCCCTCGACACGCGGGAGGGCGAGCGCCTCGGGCCTTCCAGCCTGCACGACACGCCGGCGCACTGGCCGCCCGACGTCATCGTGATGACCCTCGGGCGGATCGGCGTCGGGGCGGGTCCGGATCTCGACCGTCTGGCGGCGGTGGCGGCGGCGAGCCCGGCGACCCGCCTCTACGCGGCGGGCGGGGTGCGGGGCCCGGCGGATGTGGAGGTCCTGCGCCGCCGCGGTGTCGCCGGCGCCCTGGTGGCCTCGGCCATCCATGACGGGGCGCTGCGCGGCTGACGGGTTGCCCAAAAGAGAGGGGCGGCCTTCGGGCCGCCGGGTATCCAACGAAGAGAGGCGGCCCGAAGGCCGCCGCGTATCCAACGAGGAGGGGCGGCCCGAAGGCTGCCGGGTATCCAAACGAAGAGGGGCGGCCCGAAGGCCGCCCCGTGTCGTGTTCATCGTCCGAGGAAGATGGAAGCCAGTCGCTGGAGCAGGCCCCGCGGTGCGGGCGGAGGCGCGCTCTGCCCAGGACTGCCCCCGATCTAAGCGTTCGACGCGAAGGGGTGCGAAGCGGAGTTGCGCTGCTCGGTGACGACGGCGGCGGTGGGCTCGCCCTTGACGGCGCGCTCGATGGAGAGCTTCACGGCGTCGTAGTTGTACTTCTGGATCTTGGCGTCGTCGGCCGCTTCCCAGTGGATGAACACGCCGACCAGGATGAACAGGTCGTCGGCCTCGTCGGCGGGGATGATGCCCTCAGCCACGCAATCCTGAACGGCCTTGGCGACGCCGTGCTGGGCGGGGCCGAACATCTGGACGGCCTGACGGGCGTCGTTGATGGTGACCTTGTTGAACATCAGGGTGTTCGGCTTGCAGGGCAGGTTCGGCGCGATGACCGCGAGCAGGCTGGTGAAGCCGTGCTTGTTGTTCACGAGGCCGTTGCAGAACGCGGCTTCGGCCGGCGAACCGCGCGGTCCGATGATGAGATCGATGTGGGCGACCTCGTTGCCATCACCGACGAGGGCCTCGCCGACCATAACCTTGTTGATCTTCGCCATGTGGGGTTTCTCCCAAAGTCTTGAAAAGACGTGGCCGCTCCCGAGCTCAGGGGGCGGCCGGCAGCTATCCTTGTTCACGGCGTCCAGTCCATCGAGGGACCGGACCGGTTAGCCCGGATCGCGGCGCGGACCCTACTCTGGGGCCTTGCCGGGAACAACCCTGCGCAGGCCGGTCGGCCTGGCAATTTATTCATCGGTGGATGGAACCTTCGTTTGAAGCCCCGAAAACCTGTCCAAGGGGCCGGGATCAGGCCTCGGCCCGGAGAAGACGGTCGAGGAACAGCGTCGCCACCGTGAAGTCCGCGCTGGTGCCCGGATTGAGCCGCTCCGCCTTCCAGGCGCGGTCCCGGTCCAGCAGGGCGTCCACCGGGGCCGCGCCGAGGTCGAGGGCCAGCAGCGCCTCGGCCTCGGCGCGCAGGGCCTCCGCGCGGTCGGGGCCGTGCTTGCGCGCCACGTGGCTGTCGGGCACCCGGGCGAGATAGGCGAGATACAGGGCGGTGGTGCACCAGGGGGGGCTGAGATCCCGCGCCCGGGCCGCCGCCAGGGCCGGCAGGCCGATCGCGAACAGGTCGGCGAATCCCGTCCCGTAGGCCCGCGCGATGGCGTCGCGCGGGGCGGCCTCCGCCATGGCGGCCCGGAGCGAGGCGGGGCCTTGTGGATCGGGACCCTGCGAATCGGTGACGTCGTGACGCTCGGCCCGGCCGAGGCCGCCCGGATTGGCCCGCCGGATCGCCGCGAAGACGTCGCGGGCATCGGCTGCGTCGAAGCCGTCGAGAACGGTGGCGAGGGCGGCGCGCAGCGGACCGGCCGTCTCCGCCGCCCGGGCGAGGGGCGCGCACAGGAGCACGATGCCCAGGTTGGTGTTCTGGCCGACGCGGTCCATCGTCGCCGCGACGGCCCGGAGCACGCGCCGGCCCACCGGCGCACCCGCCTCGGCCAGGGCCGGGGCCGAGACCTCGGCGCTCGTCACGAAATCCGCCACCGCCATGCGGTGGCCGTCGGCGAAGGCGTGGACGTTGCCGGGCTTCAGGGCGTCGAGCTCGTCGAGGCAGCTCGCCCGGTAGGCGGCGGCGACGGCCCCGGGCGCGATCATCCGAGGGCCGCGACGAGGCGGGGCGGACGGGCGGCCCGCACGGCGTTGAGGAAGCCGCGGGCGACCGCGAGGGCGATGTCGACCTCGGTCACCTGCTGCAGCCCGGACCAGGCCGGCATCGAGTTCACCTCCAGCACGAGGTAGCCCCCCTGCCCGTCCTCGACGAGGTCGATGCCGGAATAGTCGACGCCCACCGCCGCGGCGGCCCGCTCGGCGAGCTCGGCCGCGGCGGGCGGCATCGTCCAGGCCAGGGGCCGGCCCCCGCGATGGACGTTGGTGATCCAGCCGTCGCCCTCGCGGATCATGCCCGCGATGGCGCGGCCCTCGCAGACGAAGACCCGGTAGTCGCGCCAGAGACCGTCGCTGCGGGCGATGTAGCGCTGGAGATAGTAGACCCGCGACACCGCCTCCTCGTCCGGCAGGTCCTCCGGGCGCTCGATCAGCTGGAGGCCCTCGCCCTGCGAGCCGAAGAGCGGCTTGAGCACCAGGGGACGCCCGGGGCGGGCCTCCCGGGCCACGACCTCGGCGGCGGCGTCCCGCTTCGAGAGCACGAAGGTCTCCGGGGTGGGCAGGCCGGCCCGGTCGATGAGCAGGCTCGTCATCGCCTTGTCGACGGAGCGCTCGATCGCGCTCGGGGAATTCCACACGGTCGTGCCGCTGGCCACCAGGGCGTGCAGCACGCCCAGGCGCATGGTGGTGGCCTCGAAGGTGCCGCCCGCGATGGTGCGCAGCAGGACGCCGTCCGGCAGGGTCTCGAAGCCCGGCACCCGCAGGGGCTCGGGGCCCCCCGTCACCACCGCGACGTCGGCCATCGAGAACAGCACCGGCGCGGCGCCGAGCTGTTCGAGGGCGGCCCGCAGGCGCGCCTTGTGCCAGTTGCCGTTGTCGGCCGCGAGCCCGATCCGCATTGTTCTCTGCCAACCTCGACGTCGATCGCTTCTTCCTGCCGCGGGAGAAGGTGGCCTTCCGCGGGAGAAGATGGCCCGCCAAGCGGGTCGGATGAGGGGAGCGCCCGTGTCGGGGAGGTTCCCCCTCCCCCACCTGCTCCGCAGGCCCCCTCCCCCGCGCCGGGGGGAGGGGTCACGACCGGCGCCTTACCGGAACGACGCCTCGACCAGCTCCGGCATCAGCTTGCCGCCGCGGAAGCTCTTGCCGGTGGTGACGGAGGTGACGATGACCTCGGCGGGGCTGAAGAGCGCGCCGTCGATCTTGTAGAAGTCGCCGTTCACCCGGGCGAAGATGTCGGCGAAGGGCGCGCCGTGATCGGCCGAGTTCGACGACGGGACCTGCTCGGCGAGCTGCTGGGCGTCGGCGTCGTCGGCCTCCACGAAGAGCTGCACGCGGCCGCCGTAGATGATGGCGTCGTTGGTGCGGCCCATGGCCTGGATGAAGTCCGGGTGCTGGGGCGAGAGCGGGGCGGAGCCGATGCCGTCGACGATCTTGTGCAGGTCGAAGCCGACGGTGTGGGCCTTGTGCAGGGCGACCTCGAGGACGCGGGCGACGACCTGGGTCGAGCCGGCCAGGCTCTGGGTCGGGGCGTAGATGAAGGTCAGCTGCTCGGGCGCCAGGCCGGTGGCCTCGGACACCTTGGCGATGACGGAGGCCGGCGGGCCGCCGGCCGCCTCGAGCACCAGGGCGGTCTGGGTCGCGCTGTCCTTGTAGCCGAGCTCGCCGTAGAGGTCCTCCACCACCGCGACGGCGCGGCCGGGGCCGGAGCCGAGGGCGAAGAAGCCCGAATCCCCGGTCTCGTCGGCCAGCGACCAGCCGGCATACTGGCTGCCGAGGCAGGCGATGACCGGATCGGCGGCGTGCACGATCACCGAGTAGGGCCAGGACGCGATCGGGCCCGACGGCGCGATCGAGACGGTGCCGAGGCCGCCGAGGCAGATCTCGGCGATGCGGCGCCCGGCCTCGATGGAGCCGCGCACGCTGGCGCCGGCATCGACCATGCGGGCGCCGTGCTCGGTGGTCACGGAGAGGCGCAGGGCCTCGGCATCGGCGACCAGCCGCTCCACCAGGGGGGCGGTCAGGGCGTTGACGCTCGGAAACGGGAATTTCGCGCCGCTCGGGCTGGTGGTCATGGGTGTCCCTCCGTCAGGGCGAGCAAGGTCCGCACTTCGGCGGCCCGGCCTCGCAACATCGCTCTCGTGGCGGCCGAGTCCGGCCCTGTGGCGAACAGGGTGCACAGCGGTGCGTGGCGCGCCACCATGGTGCCGGGTCTTGGGCGGTCGCGCACGAAATCCGGCCAGGAGATCGGCGGCATCGGCGCGTAGCCGCTGGCCGCGTAGCAGATTTCCGTCGCCGCCGCATCCATTGGTGCGGGTTCGGCCTCGGGCAGTCGGCCGAGGCTCGCCGCGATGTGCTGGGCGAGGAGGGGCGTCGGGCGCCGGTCGAGCACGTCGAGGGTGGCGCCCGGGCGCGGGTTGATTTCGGTAAGCCACCAATCCGGCCCGTCCACGAGGCAGTCGGCGCTGGCGAGCCCCGTGAGCCCGGTCGCCCGGGCGAGGCGCCCGATCCCGGCCGCGATCGCCGCCGCGTAGTCGGGCGCGAGCACCGGCGGCTCCCGGCGCGCCCGCTCCAGGGCGCCGGCATACCGGAAGGGCCGGAGGGGGGACGGGGCGCTCCACTGCTCGGTGACGCCCACCAGGCGGATCGCGACACCGTCGGCCAGGATCGCCAGGGACACGGCGCGTCCCGGCACCCGGGCCTGGAAGTAGGCCCCCGCCGGCGCGGGCCCGCCCGGCGCGCCGCGGATATGCGTGCCGCCCGATCCCCCTGCCCGCTTGAGGAGCCAGGCGGCCCGATCGGGCACCGGATCGCGGGTGACGGCCGGGTGCGGGACACCCTGCGCCCGGCAGAGCGCCGCGAAGGCGAAGGGGTCCTTCAGGGTGGCCACGCAATCCGGGCCGGCGCCGAGGAGGCGGTGGCGCTGCGCGATGGCCCGCATCAGGTCGGGGGCGGCCTCGAAGCCGCTGCCGAGGACGAGGCCGAGGGGCGTGCCCGCTGCCTCGGCCGCGAGGGAATCGAGCGCTTCGAGGACGGCGTCGCCGCCGAGGCGTCCGGCCCCGAACCGCCCGTCGGCCTGGCGATAGCCCGCGGCCAGGGCCCGGGTGTCGGCATCGCCGAACAGGTCGAGGACCAGGGGCGCCAGGCCGGCGCGCCGCGCCGCCTGGGCCAGGGCGCGGCCGGACTGGGCGGCGATGAGGAGGGGCCGGCCGGCGGGGGCCGGTGCCGTCCCCGAGGGGCCGGCCGTCAGCCCGCCACCTCGACCGCCAGGGTGTAGGCGTCGCGGAAGTCGAGGCAGAGCGGCGCGTCGGATTCCAGCATCCGCCGGAACAGGCGGGATTCGGTCTGGTATTTCACGTTGCCCACCGCGAGCGCGCCGATGCCGACGCCCCGGCCCGTCGGCAGGGGCACGTCGATGGCGTTGACGTCGATGCCGGCGATGCCGGCGGGCGGCACGGCGTTGACGTCGGAGGCCACGAGGAGCTTCGGGGCGGATTCGAGATCCTCGGCGGTGAGGATCGGGATGCCGGCCGGGCCGGCCGAGAGGATGACGTCGGCGTTGGCGATGGCGGCGCGCCGGGCGGCCACGGTGGAGCCGTCCACCGCCTCGACCTCGACGTCGAAGCGCCAGCGCATGGTGTTCGAGATCTTGCTGACGCGCTCCTCGCCGTCATGACCGACGAGGACGGCCTTGGCGCCGTGGAGCGCGCCGATCACCGCGGCGACGTAGGCGACGACGCCGGCACCGCCGAAGATGACGATGCGCTTGCCCTCGAGGCCGGTGTCGAACTTCGCCTTCAGGGCGCGGGTCACCTCGGCCACCATGGCGGCGCCGGTGGTGAAGGAGCCGGCCGGATCGGCGAAGATGTGGTTGGCGAAGGGAGGCACCAGGGCCTTCCTGGCCCGGTCCACCATGTCCAGGGCGTCCTCGGCGTTCTTGCCGCCGATGAAGATCCCGGTGCGCACGCCGTCCTGGGGCGCGCGCGAGAAGATCGAATCCTGGACCAGCGTCGTCACGTCGGCGAGCGTCGCATTCGTGTAGGTGGCGACGGTTTCGAAGCCCGCATCCACGGCCATGTTCACGTCGAACGGGCTCATGTGCTTCAGGGGCGTGATCATGTGCAGGATCGAGCGGGCCATCGTCGGACTCCCTTCGTGCTGTGACGCGGCCCGATCGTGCGCGGAGGCGTCGAATTGTCAAAGCCCGCCGCGGTCGGGTGGGCCGAAGCTGGGCTCTACAGGGATTCGTCTTAAAGCGCGGTGACCGACGCGCCGGTGTTGCGTCCCCGGGCGATCAGGAACTTCAGGGGCCCCGGCCGCTCCAGCATGCCCACGAGGGCGCGGGCCTCGGCCTCCGAGGGCACCAGGGCGAAGCCGGTGGGCCCCCAGGAGCTCTGGCCGTAGCCGGCGAGGCCGAAGTCGGCGACCGCGGCGAGCGCCTCGGCCACGGCGGGGCTGGCGAAGCGCCCGCCCTGGTGGGGCGCGAAGTGGTCGCCGATGAGCTGCTGGATCCGGGTGATGCCGGCGCCGAACCCGTCCGGTTCGGCCGTGACCGCCGCGGGCAGCACCTGCATCAGCACGATGCGGCAGATCTCGGCCGCCTGCGCCTCCGGGAAGCGCGGCAGTTCGCGGAAGGCCGCGACTTCGCGGGTGCCGTGGACGCCGGTCATCCCGGTGTCGAGGATCAGCACCACGCGCCAGGCCTCCGGATAGGCCAGCCGGGCGATCACCGGCGGCGGGTTTCCGTCGGGATCGCGGCCGCCATCGACGATGAGGCCCCCGTGCGTGAAGGCCGCGAGGCCGACGCCCGAGCGGTTTCCCCGGTCGAGGGCGTTGGCGAAGTCCTCCGGCGCGAAGGGCCGCCCGGCGAGGCCCGCCAGGGCGGCCGCCACGCTGAGCGCCAGCTGGGTGCCGGAGCCGAAGCCCGCATGGGCGGGGATCGCCGATTCGATCGTGAGCGCGGCGTGTCCGGCGATGCCGAGATGGCCCGCGGCCGCCAGCGCGTAGGCGGCGGCCCGGCGTGCCTCCGGCCCGGTCACGTCGAGGCGCTCGGCCGGCCGGGCCGTCAGGGTCACGGCGGGGGCGTCGAGGGCGAGGCCGATGCTGCCGAAGCGCCGCCCGAGGCCGCCATGCAGATCGAGGAAGCCGAAATGCAGGCGGGCGGGCGCGTGCACGCGAAGGCCGGTGCCGGGTCCGCCCGGACCGCTCGGGATCCGCATCAGGTCGATCCCCTCCATCGCGCCCCGTCCTCCCCGCTCCAAACAGCCCCGTGCCCCGGCGGGCCGCTGATGCCGCGCCGCCGGCTTCTCCCACGGAGCGCCGACCCGTCGCAAGCGCGTCGGGCAAATCTCCCGCCGCCGTGTCGGGCGCCCGATTCGCATCGCGCGGTTCAGGGGGGTGGCCTGCGAGGGGGGTTGCCTGGGGGGCGGCGCCGATGCAAACGTGCCGCCCCAACGACATGGACTGGCTCAGTCCCGCCGCGCGCGACGCCGAACACGGTGCGCGCCGGGCCCTCGATTTTCCAAGGTGCAACGCATGGCGGCCTGGGTGAAGGGTGGTGCGACGGATGCGGACGCGGCGGTGGAGGCCGCCGCCACGCTCCTCGCTTCAGCGCAGAATGCTGTCCTGGCGGGCCTCTGCGCCGAGTTGAGCGCGGTGCGCGCGGCCTATCATCTCGCCGACGCCATCGGGGCCTCCGTCGACCCCGTGGCCGGTCCGAGCCTCTACGCCGAGCTCGGTCCCTTGAGCCGCACCGGCGCCATGACGACGACGCCCGCCGAGGCCGTCGGCCGGGCCGACGCGGTCCTCATCGTCGGCAACGTCCCGTGGGATCGTCCGATCGTCCAGGACATCGCCGGGGCGCAGGCGACCCGGGGCCGCGCCGCCGGCTCCGAGCGGGTGATCCTGTCGCTGGGCGGCCCGCGCAACGGCGCCACCCGGCACGTGGCCTACCCGGCCGAGGCCGGCGGCCTCGCGGTCTCGATCGCGCACCTGCGCGCCTTCCTGAAGGGCAATCTCGGCGGCGAGGCGGCCTATGCCGATCTCGCCCGGCGGCTCAGCACCGCCCAGTACGGCGTCGTCCTCTACGACCCGGCCGAGACCGGCGAGCTCGGCGTCGAGATGCTCCAGGGCATGATCAAGGACCTCAACGAGGTCACGCGCTTCTTCGGCCTGCCCCTGTCCGACCCCTTCCAGGGCCGCGCCCTCCTGCAACTCGCCGCCTGGACCACCGGCCAGGCGCCCCGGGTCGGCTTCGGCCGGCACGTGCCCGAGCACGATCCGTGGCGCTTCGACAGCGCCCGCCAGATCGCCGCCGGCGAGGCCGACGCCGCCCTCTGGCTCGCCTCCCTCCCCGCCCCCCGTCCCGACTGGCTCGGCACCCTGCCGAGCGTCGCCATCGTGGGCGTCGGCAGCCCCGAGGCCGGCGGCGACGTCGCCGACGTGGTCTTCGCCGTGGGCGTACCGGGCGAGACCGCCGGCGGCAGCCTGTGGGACGAGCGCCGGGCCGCGATCACCTACGCGCCGGCTTTCGGCCCGACGGCCGAGCTGAGCGCGGCCGGCATCCTGACCGCCATCCAAGATCGTATCCAACAACGCCTCGGGCAGAAGAAGGGCGCCGCATGCTGATCCGGATTCACGGAGGCCGGGTCGTCGACCCGACGGCCGGCCGCGACGCGGTCGGCGAGGTCTGGATCGAGAACGGCCGCGTGGTGGCCGCCTCCGAGCGCGCGCCCGACCGGACCATCGACGCCACCGGCTGCGTGGTGATGGCCGGCGGCGTCGAGGTGCACTCGCACATCGCCGGCGGCAACGTGGTGATGAGCCGGCTGCTCCTGCCCGAGCTCTACGCCAGCGAGGCCGCCCCCGAGGGCCATCCCTTCGCCCATGCGGGCGGCTCGGCCGCCTGGATCGGTGCGAACTACGCGCGGATGGGCTACACCCTGGCGGTCGAGCCCGCGATGCCGCCCGCCAACGCGCTGGCCACCCAGCTCGAGCTCGCCGACATCCCGCTCCTGGACCGCGGCGCCCTGACGGTGATGGGCAACGACGACCACCTGCTCCAGCTCCTGCGGGCGCGCGAGGGCAAGGCGGCGGTGCGCGACCTCGTCGCCCTCTCGGTGGCGACCTCGCGGGGCCTCGGCGTCAAGTGCATCAACGCGGGCGGCGCCTCGGCCTTCAAGGACGGGATGCTGAAGCTCAGCCTCGACGACGAGATCCCGGTCTACGGCCTCTCCACCCGCAAGATCATGGGGGCGCTCCTCGACGCGGTCGAGGAGATCGGCGTGCCGCACCCGCTGCACGTCCACTGCAACAACCTCGGCATCCCGGGCGCCGACGAGTCCTTCGTGGACACCCTGGAGGCCGCGGAAGGGCGGCGCATCCACTTCGCCCACGCCCAGTTCTACGGCTACGGCGTCGCCGATCCCGAGAACCCCCTGACCGGCGGCTTCCGCTCGGCGGCGGAGCGCATCACGGAGGCCATGGAGGCGCACCCGAACGCGACCTACGACGTCGGCCAGGTCGCCTTCGGCCAGACCGTGACGATCTCGCTCGACATCCTGCGCCAGTTCGCGGGCCGCAAGGGCGCCAACCCGAAGAAGTGGATCCTCACCGCGGGCGACGCGGAGGGCGGCGGCGTGGTGCCGTTCCTCTACAAGCCGCGCGGACCGGTGAGCTCCCTGCAATGGGCGATCGGCCTCGAGCTGATGCTCCTGTCCAAGGAGCCGGAGCGCACCATCCTGACCACCGACCACCCGAACGGCGGTCCCTTCACCGACTATCCGCGGATCATCCACTTCCTGATGGACAAGGAGGAGCGCGACCGCGAGATCGCCGGCCTGCACAAGGTCATCGCCGAGCGCTCCGGCCTCTGCGCCATCGAGCGCGAGTACAGCTTCTCGGAGATCGCCCAGCTGACCCGCTCGGGGCCCGCCAAGCTCCTCGGCCTCGCCGATCGCGGCCACCTGCGCGAGGGCGCCCGGGCCGACGTCGCGGTCTATCGCGACGACCCGGATCGCACCGCCATGTTCGCCCGCGCCAAGCTGGTGCTCAAGGACGGCGAGACCATCGTGGAAGAGGGCGAAGTCGTGGCCTGGCGCTCGGGCCGCACCCTGGAACTCGCCGTCGAGTCCGACAAGGCGATGGTGGCCCGCTCCGAGACCTACCTGCAGGACCGCTTCGGCACCGGCCTCAAGAGCTTCGCGGTGCCCGACGAGGCCTTCCCGAAGCCGGATGTGTTCGCGGAGGTCGCATGTCGCCCATGAAGAACATGTCGGGCCTGAGAAACATGTCGGGCCCGAGAAACATGCCGGCTGTGGACGGGCGTCGCGTAGGGATGGGTGACTGAGATGACGGACCTCACCCTCAACGGCATTCCGGTGATCGACACCTTCGCGGAGGCGTTCGACGTCGCCGGAACGGCGATCATCATCACCAACGACACCCCCAAATGGGCGATGATCGCCGCCACCGTGATGACCGGCTTCGCCACCTCGGTGATCGGCTGCGGCGCCGAGGCCGGGATCGACTGCGAGCTCTCCCCGGAGGAGACCCCGGACGGGCGCCCCGGCGTGCGCTTGCTGCTGTTCGGCTTCGAGCCGAACGGCCTCAAGGACCAGCTCCTCAAGCGGGTCGGCCAGTGCATCCTGACCTGCCCGGGCACCGCCTGCTACGCGGGCGTCGACGGGCCGACGAAGATCAAGCTCGGCGGCGCGATCCGCTACTTCGGCGACGGCTTCGCCGTGGCCAAGCGCCTGACCGACCCGGTGACCGGCAAGGCCCGGCGCTACTGGCGCATCCCCGTCATGGACGGTGAGTTCCTGTGCGAGGACTTCGTCCGCGCGGTGGACGGGGCCGTCGGCGGCGGCAACCTGCTGTTCCTCGGGCGCAAGCACGCCGACACCCTCAAGGTCGCCGAGATCGCGGTCGAGGCCGCCCGCGCGGTGCCGGGCGCGATCCTGCCCTTCCCGGGCGGCATCGTGCGCTCCGGCTCGAAGGTGGGCGCCCGCACCAAGGGCATGATGGCGTCGACCAACGACGCCTATTGCCCGACCCTGAAGGGCCGGGCCGGCACCGAGCTCTCGGCCGAGGTCGGCGTCGTGCTGGAGATCGTGATCGACGCGCTGACCTCCGACGGCGTCGCCGAGTCCATGCGCGCCGCCCTGCACGCGGCCACCGAGGCCGGGGCCGCCCACGGCCTCGTGGCCGTCACGGCCGGCAATTACGGCGGCAATCTCGGCCGCCACCATTATCACCTGAAGAACCTGCTCTCGAAGGAGCCGGGCAGCGAGGCTGGAGCGGCATGAGCACCCTCACCCTGCGCCAGGAGCCGCCGGAGCGGCTCGATCTCCTGCACGTCACCCCGCTGTCCCTGCGCGGCCTCAGCGAGGCCGAGGCGGCCAGGCTCCCCGTCGGCACCGGCCGGCGCGGCCTGACGCTGGGCGACTGCTTCACCCTCGCCCTCGACGGCTCGGACGACCTCGTCATCGAGGGGGGCTCGTCGCGCCTCGACCGGGTCGGCGCCGCGCTCAGCGGCGGCCGCATCCGGGTGGTCGGCGATGTCGGCCAGCGCCTCGGCGCGGGCATGCAGTCGGGCTCCGTCACCGTCACGGGGTCGGCCGGTCCCTTCGCGGGCTCGGGCGCCACCGGCGGCACGATCACGATCGAGGGCGATGCCGGCGATCACGCGGGCGGCGCGGTCTACGCCGCCAAGGCGGGCCTCGACGGCGCCACCCTGGTGATCCACGGCGCCGCCGGGGACTATCTCGGCGACCGCATGCGCCGCGGCCTGATCCTGGTGGGCCGGGCCGGCGCCTATGCGGGCGCGCGGATGATCGCCGGCACCATCGCGGCCATGCACCTCGGCGACCATCCGGGCTTCGGCATGCGCCGGGGCACCATCCTGGCCGGCGGCGTCGGCGCGTTGAGCCCGAGCTTCGTCGAGACGGGCACGCACGATCTCGTGTTCCTGCGCCTCCTGGCCCGCTCGCTCCGGCCCCTGAGCCCGGCCCATGCCGACCTCGCGGCCGGGGCGCTCACGCGCTACTCGGGCGACCTCGCGACCCTGGGCAAGGGCGAAGTGTGGGTGGCGGCGGCCTGAGGCCGGCCCCGCCCGCGGGCCCGGAGGATCCGTCCCCCGGGCTTGCACAATCCTCCCGATCGGACGACCATCGTCGGCCGCGGGGCGGCACCATAGTGCCGGATGCCCCGCGCCAGTCCCGCGCGAACCCGGCGTCCCCATGCTCATCCTGCTCTCGATCTGTCTCCTGTCGCAGCCCTCGCAATGCCGCGAGGACAAGATCGACCTCTCCTACGAGGCGCGCAGCCCCTTCATCTGCCTGCGCAATTCCCAGAGTGCCATCGCCAAGTGGCAGGAGGAGCACCCGGAATGGCACGTCACCCGGTGGCGATGCGCCGTCCGGGGCAGCCAGCCGCGCGATCTCTGAGGGTCGGCGCCGGGCGCGGAACGACGCTGTGCTTGCGGCTGGGGCGGCCCAAAGCCTAGAGATCCTGACGGCTCCCCGGTGACGACAAGATCGCCCGAGCCGTCGGACAGATCAGACGCGCACGCAGGGCCGGTGGTCCGCGGGGATGTCTGGCGGCGGGATCGGGAAGAACTGGCAAGACCATGCTGGCCACCTCAAACCGGATGCGACGGCGCGCCTCGGATCGCCTGATCACGCCGCATGCCGGTTTCGGGCGGCCGGCAGTCATCATAGTGGCAGTCACCACGGCGGCAGTCACCACGGCGGCAAATCCATGCGCTCGCTGAAGGTCCGGTTCGCGCTGCTCCTCGGCGCCACCGCGCTCCTCGTCGTCCTGGCCGCCCTCGGGGTCCTCGCCTCGATCAGCGCGGCCGAGCGCACCATCGACCGGACGCTCGCCGCCCAGGGACGGCTCGAACTCCTCGTCGAATTGTCGGGGCGCATGACTCAGTACGGCCTGGCCGCCCTGGAGGCGGTGAGCAACCCGGACGCGCAGCCGGAAGGCCTGGCGGTGGCGCGCACCAACGTCGACCGCGCCCTGGTGGCGGTGGACGAGGCCCTGGGGCGTTCCATTGCGTCCAGCGACGACCCCCTCGACCGCACCCAGTACGCCGCCCGTACCCGGCCCCTGGCACAGCTGCGCGCCGCCCGCGCGGTCCTCGACCGGCAGGTGACCCAGGTGCTGCGGCAGTCCGAGGACGAGTCGCGCAAGGCGGCGATCCGGGGGGCCCTGAACGGTTTCGGCGCCATGACGGGGCAGCCCCTGTCCTTCCTGATCGAGGTGGAGCGGCGCTCGATGATCGCCGGTTCCGACGCGGCGCGCGCGCTCTCCAGCACCCTGCGGGTCGCCTCGCTGGCCGCGGTGGCGGGGGCGCTCGCCATCGTGCTCCTGCTCTACCGGGCGGTGACCCGTCCGGTGCTGGCCCGGATCGAGGCGGTCCGCCGGGCCGCCAGCGCCGTCGGCCGGGGCGAGCTCGACACCCGCCTCTCGGTGGCCACCCGGGACGAGCTCGGCCTGCTGGTGGCGAACTTCAACCGCATGGCCGCCCGCCTCGCCCGGCGCGAGGGCCGGCTCGCCGCCGACCGCGCGGCCCTGGAGGACACGGTGGCGGCCCGCACCCTCGACCTGCGCGCCGCCAATGCCCGGCTGGAGGCGGTGGATCGCTCCCGCCGGCGCTTCTTCGCCGATGTCAGCCACGAGCTGCGCACGCCCCTGACCGTCATCCTCGGCGAGTGCGACATCGCGGCCCGCTCGGCCGGGCGGCAGGTCGACGTCACCCCCGTCTTCGCCACCATCCGCAAGCGCGCCCTGCGCCTGAAGCGCCGGGTCGAGGACCTGCTGCGCGTGGCCCGCTCCGAATCCGGGCAGATCGAGCTCGATCGGCGCCCGGTGGGCGCGGGGGAGATCCTGGCGGAGGCCGTCGACGGCATGGCCTCGGAGGCCGCCCGCCGCCGCGTGGCGCTGAGCCTCGATCCGGCCGAGACCGACCCGATGCTGCTCGCCGACCGGGAATGGCTGCGCCAGGTGGTCGAGAGCCTGATCGACAACGCCCTGCGCCACGCCACCGGGCTCACCCGGGTGGTGGTCGCCCTGGCGCGGGCGGACGGGGGGCACGCGGTCGTGACGATCACCGACGACGGGCCGGGCTTCCCCGATCTCGGCGACGGCCTGTTCGAGCGCTTCCGCCGCGACAGCCCCACGGGCGAGGCCGGCTTCGGCATCGGACTGGCCCTGGCGCGCTGGGTCGTGGAGCGTCATGATGGCACCATCCGCCTCGGGGCGGGTCCGGGCGGGCGCGGTGCGCAGGTTGCCCTCGACCTGCCCGCGCTGCCCGCCAGCGACGCCGAGCATCCCCCCTCGCCTCACCCGACGGGCGCCCAGGAGACCGTGGCATGACGCGTGTACTGATCGTCGAGGATGACAGCGACATCCGCGCCATGCTCGCCCGCGGCCTCGAGGCGGAGGGCTTCTCCGTCGGCGTCGCCGGACGGGTCGACGACGCCCTCGCGGCCGCCCGCGCCGAGGCGCCCGAGGCGGTGGTTCTCGACATCACCCTGCCGGACGGCTCCGGCCACGACGTCTGCCGCTCCCTGCGCGAGGGCGGCTATCCGGGGCCTATTCTCTTCCTCTCCGCCCGGGACGAGGTCCGCGACCGCGCCGAGGGCCTGGCCCTCGGGGCCGATGACTACATCGTGAAGCCCTTCGTCTTCGACGAGCTCCTGGCCCGCCTCCAGACCCACCTGCTCCGCCGCAAAGCCTCGGAGGAGCCCCGCACCCTGGTCACGGCCGGCAAGCTGATGCTCGACCTGACCGTCCGGCAGGTGGGCTTCGCGGATGCGACGGCGCGCCTCACCCCGCGGGAGGCCGAGCTCCTCGCCCTGCTGATGGACAACGCCAACCACCCGGTCTCGCGGGGCGACATCTTCGACAAGCTCTGGGCCGGCCAGGGCGGCCTCTCGCTGAATGTCGTCGATGTCTACGTGGGTTACCTGCGGACCAAGCTGTCCGACTTCGTCCGCCTCGGCGGCCCGGTCATCGTCACGGTGCGGGGCCGGGGCTTCATGCTGGACCTGAAGGGACAGGATTTCCGGCACTGAAACGGGCACGCCGCGTTAAGGCCGGTCGCGGATTCGCGGGGGTGGACGGGAGAAACCGGCAATTTAGCGCTTGAACTGCCGGGCCAAATTGTCGATACCAGCGCGGCGACAGAAATCACTGCGCCGTCAGTGTCTTACGATCTTCTTAGAGGCGATCGGGATGCTGCTGACGTTCAGAAGAAACTTTCAGGAGAAACACCATGACCTGGGCTGCCCCCATCGTTTCCGAGATCTGCGTCGGCATGGAAGTCACCAGCTACGAGTCGGCTGAGATCGACACCTTCAACTAAGTTTCGCCGAACCCGAGGGTCCCAAGGCAGCGTCGGTTCCACCATGCATGTCCTGATCCTCGGTTCAGCCGCGGGCGGCGGCCTTCCCCAGTGGAATTGCCGCTGCCCGATCTGCGCCCTCGCCCGCGAGGACGAGACCCGCGTCAGGCCGCGGACCCAGTCGAGCATCGCCGTCTCCCCCGATGGAGAGCGCTGGCTCCTGGTGAACGCCTCTCCCGATATCCGCCAGCAGCTGTTCGACAATCCTGCGATGCACCCGCGCACCGGATTGCGGCACTCGCCGATCCATGCCGTGCTGCTGACCAACGGCGACGTCGACCACGTCGCCGGCCTGCTGACCCTGCGCGAGGGCCAGCCCTTCATCCTCTACGGCACCGCCGGGATCCTCGATTCGGTCAACGCCAACCGGGTGTTCGACGTGATGGCGGCGGGCGTCGTCGCCCGCGAGCCGATCGCCCTCGACCGGCGCTTCGAGCCGGTGCCGGGCCTGCACGTCACCCTGTTCGCGGTCCCCGGCAAGGTGCCCCTGTGGCTCGAGGACGAGACCCTGGAGATCGGCGCCGAGACCGAGACCACGGTCGGTGCGATGATCGAGGCCGGCGGGCGTCGGCTCGCCTACATCCCGGGCTGCGCCCGCGTCACCGCGGATCTGAAGGCCCGCATCGCCGGGGTCGACGCCCTGCTGTTCGACGGGACCGTTCTCCTCGACGACGACATGATCCGCGCCGGTGTCGGCACCAAGACCGGCTGGCGCATGGGCCACGTGCCGATGACCGGCGCGGGCGGCTCCATCGCGGCCCTGTCCGACGTCGCGATCGGCCACCGTGTCTTCGTCCACATCAACAACACCAACCCGGTGCTGGTCGAAGGGTCCGACGCGCGGCGCGAGGTCGAGGCCGCGGGCTGGACCGTGGCCCATGACGGTTTGACGCTGACCCTTTCGTGAGGCGTCCATCTGGCAGTTTAGTGCCGACGACATACATTGTGTCCGATTGAATTGCGTCGGTGCGCCCGCGGCCTTCACGGGGCGCGGCGCGATTGATAAGAAAAGTTCCTAAAACCGCTCCACGCTGATCCGCGAGCCACGCCATGACCGCGCCCTTCCCCACCCCGAAGACCGACGAGGCCCAGCGCCTGCTCTCGCCCGAGGAGCTGGAGGCGGCCCTGCGCGACATCGGTGCGCGCCGCTACCACAACCTGCACCCGTTCCACCGCCTGCTGCACGACGGCAAGCTCAACAAGGATCAGGTCCGGGCCTGGGCGCTGAATCGCTACTACTACCAGGCGATGATCCCGGTGAAGGACGCCGCCGTGCTCGCCCGCATGACCGACGCGTCCCTGCGCCGGGTCTGGCGCCAGCGCATCGTCGACCATGACGGCGACGCGCCCGGCGACGGCGGCATCGAGCGCTGGCTCAAGCTCGCCGAGGGCGTGGGCTTTGCCCGCGACTACGTGGAATCGACCCACGGCATCCTGTCGGCCACCCGGTTCTCGGTCGATGCCTACGTGCACTTCGTCAAGGAGCGCTCGCTCCTCGAGGCGATCGCCTCCTCGCTGACCGAGATGTTCTCGCCGACCATCATCTCGGAACGGGTGGCCGGGATGCTGAAGAACTACGACTTCATCACCAAGGACACGCTGGCCTACTTCGACAAGCGCCTGACCCAGGCTCCGCGCGACGCGGACTTCGCCATCGCCTACGTCAAGGAGCACGCCACCACGCCGGCCCTGCAGCGCCAGGCGATGGACGCGCTGACGTTCAAGTGCAACGTGCTCTGGACCCAGCTCGACGCCCTCTACTTCGCCTACGTCGCCCCCGGCCTGATCCCGCCCGACGCCTGGACCCCCGGCACCGGGCTGGTGCCCGAGCCGGCGGTGTCGCAGGCGGCCGGGACCGGCACCCTCACGGCGCAGGACGTGCCGCGCCTGCCCCGCGGCGTGCGCCTGCGCCACGACGCCGTGCGCAACCAGCACGTCCTCCTGGCGCCGGAGCGCACCTTCGATCTCGACGCCAACGCGGTGGCGGTGCTCGAACGGGTCGACGGGCAGCGCAGCGTGCGGGACATCGCCGTCCTGCTGGGCGAGACATTCACGGCGGACCCCGCCGTGATCGAGGCCGACATCCTCGTGATGCTGAACGATCTGGCCACGAAACGGGTCCTAGAGCGATGAACGCGATCACGCCGAACGCCCCCACCCTGCCGGCCCCGGTCGGGCTCCTCGCGGAGCTCACCCACCGCTGTCCCCTGCGCTGTCCCTACTGCTCGAACCCGCTCGAACTCGACCGGCGCTCGGGCGAGCTCGACACCGCGACCTGGCAGCGGGTGCTGACGGAGGCGGCGGGTCTCGGCGTGCTGCACGTCCACCTCTCGGGCGGCGAGCCGACGGCGCGCAACGACATCGTCGAGATCACCGCGACCTGCGCGAAACTGGGGCTGTATTCCAACCTCATCACCTCCGGGGTCGGGGGCGCCCTGCAGAAGCTCGACGCGCTCTACGACGCCGGCCTCGACCACGTGCAGCTCTCGGTGCAGGGCGTCGATGCGGCCAATGCCGAGAAGATCGGCGGCCTCAAGAACGCGCAGCCGCAGAAATTCGCCTTCGCCGAGCGGGTGACCCAGCTCGGCTTGCCGCTGACGCTGAATTCGGTGATCCACCGGGGCAACATCCACGAGGTCGAGGGCTTCATCGACCTCGCGGTGAAGCTCGGGGCCAAGCGCCTGGAAGTCGCTCACACCCAGTATTACGGCTGGGCCTACGTCAACCGCGCCGCCCTGATGCCGAACAAGGCCGAGGTCGATCGCTCGATCCGCATCGTCGAGGCCGCCCGTGAACGCCTGAAGGGCCAGCTCGTCATCGATCTCGTGGTGCCCGACTACTACGCCAAGTACCCGAAAGCTTGCGCCGGGGGCTGGGGCCGCAAGCTGATGAACGTCACGCCCCAGGGCAAGGTGCTGCCCTGCCACGCGGCCGAGACGATTCCGAACCTCGAATTCTGGTACGTGTCCGACCATTCGCTCGGCGACATCTGGGCAAATTCGCCGGCCTTCACGGCCTATCGCGGCACGGACTGGATGAAGGAGCCCTGCCGCTCCTGCGATCGGCGGGAGAAGGATTGGGGCGGCTGCCGCTGCCAGGCCCTGGCGCTCGCCGGGGATGCGGCGGCCACCGACCCGGCCTGCTCCCTCTCGCCGCTTCACGCCAAGGTGCGCGATCTCGCCACCGAGGAGGCGGCGGAGACGCCGCCCGACTACGTCTACCGGACCATCGGCAGTAACGTGCAGCCCAATGTGCGTACGCCGCTGAATGAGGAAGCGCCGCTTTGAAGCCCGTCACACTTGCCGCGTTCGTGATGCTCGCGGGCGCGCCCGCGCTCGCCCAGACCGCGCCCCCGGCGCCCGAGACGCCCGCCGTCACCAAGGCCAACACCGCGACCGCGCCCAATGCCGCGGACCTGCTCTTCGAGCAGCCGCAGATGAAGAACGTCCCGCCCGGGTCGAAGCTGACCTACGATTACCTGCGCCGCAGCGGCATCTCGAAGGGTCCGTTCGGGCCGCCCCTGAACGACACGATCAAGCTCGGGGTCGAGCCCGGCAACGCCGCGGACAACCGCAACATCCGGGTGGAGATGTTCTCCGGCGCCAACCGCTTCCCGGCCGGCCCGTTCGAGGACATGCCCGGCAACCCGGTGATGACGCTCTTTCTCGAGCATCACCTCATGGACCTCGCCCGCGTCCTGATGGCGAACCCGCGCTACATCAAGAACGCCATCCGCAAGGGCCTGCGCGACAACGCCACCGTGACGGCGACGCAGATCGACTACAAGGGCCGGAAGGTCGACGCCTGGCGCATCGAGACCCAACCCTTCGTCGACGACAAGATGAAGGAGCGCATGCGCGGCTTCGAGAACCTGAAATACACCTTCGTCACGTCCGCGGCGGTACCCGGCGAGCTCGTCTCGATCGAGGCCCAGTCCAAGAACACCGACGGTGGCGAACTCCTGCAGGAGAACCTGACCTATGATCCGAACGCTGGTTAAGCGTCTCCCGCGCCTCGCCGTCGGCGCCTGCGCCGCGGCTCTCCTGGCGGGTGCGGCGGGTGCGGCCGAGCCCGAGAACGACTATCCCACCGAGGCCCGGGCCGATTACATCTTCGGCTGCATGGCGGCGAACGGCCAGTCGCGCGAATCCCTGTCGCGCTGCTCCTGCTCCCTGGACGCGCTCGCCTCGCTCCTGCCCTACGACAAGTACGTCCAGGCCAGCACCGTACTCTCGCTGCGCCAGGGCATCGGCCAGCGCACCACCGCGTTCAAGTCGACCAAGGTCTTCGACGACCAGGTGGCCGAACTCCGCCGGGCTCAGGCCGAGGCCGAGATCCGCTGCTACCGCGGCGGAACCTGAGCGGGCTTCCTGGAGGTCGCAGCGTCGCCGCCCCGAGTCGGCGACGCAGGACCGGTCTCCGTTCGTCGCCGGCCCCGGTATGGGCGTTGCTCCGATCCGGCAATGCGTTCAAAGACAGCGGCATCCCGGCCGCGGACGCGCCCCGGACGCGCCCGCCTTCGAACCCGAGCATCCCGTGCCCCCAGACCTGCCGGCTCCGCTGACGACGCTTCTGCCCGATCTCGGTCGGCGCGTGCTCGTGATGGGCATTCTCAACGTCACACCCGATTCCTTCTCCGATGGCGGCCGTTTCGACGATGTCGCCGCCGCCCGTACGCAGGCCGAGGCCCTGGTGGCGGAAGGCGCGGCCCTGGTCGATATCGGCGGTGAATCCACCCGCCCCGGCCACGTGCCGGTCTCGGCCGAGGAGGAGCAGGCCCGGATCCTGCCGGTGATCCGCGACCTCGCGCCCCGCCTGCCCGTCCCGATCTCGGTGGACACCTACAAGGCCTCCACCGCCCGGGTGGCGCTGGCGGCCGGCGCCCGCATCGTCAACGACGTCTGGGGCCTGCAGCGGGAACCCGATATCGCCCGGGTGGCCGCCGACCACGGCGCGCCCGTGATGATCATGCACAACCGCGAGACCGTCGATCCCGCCATCGACATCGTTGCCGACATGCTGCGCTTCTTCGAGCGCTCGCTGGCCATCGCGCGGACCGCCGGCCTGCGCGACGGCGACATCGTGCTCGACCCCGGCATCGGCTTCGGCAAGAGCTGGGCGCAGCACCTCGAGGCCCTGCGGCGCCTGCCCGAGATCGTGGCCCTCGGCTTTCCGGTCCTCGTCGGCGTCTCCCGCAAATCCCTGCTCGGGCGCCTGCACGACGCCGAGACCAAACCGGTGGACCGGCTCTTCGGCTCGATCGGCAGCCACGTTCTCGCCGCCACCCTCGGGGCGCAGATCGTGCGCGTCCATGATGTCCGGCCGCATGTCGATGCCCTGCGGGTGGTCGACGCCGTGATGGGACGATCCGCATGAGCGACCGTATCCTGGTCGACCGGATCGCGGTCTTCGCCTTCCACGGGCTCCTGCCGGAGGAGGCCCGCCTCGGTCAGCGCTTCTACGTCTCCCTCGATGTGCGCCTCGACCTCGGGGTGGCCGGGCGCTCCGACGACGTCGCGCACACCGTGAGCTACGCCGACCTGACCGAGATCGTGACCCGGATCGCCACGCAGCGGCGCTTCGCGCTGATCGAGGCCCTGGCCGAGGCCATCGCCGGCGAGATCCTCGACCGGCACCCGCCCATCACCGAGATCCGGGTGCGCGTGGACAAGCCGAGCGCGCCGGTCCCGGCGGTGATCGACGGCGTCGCCATCGAGATCGTACGCCGCCGCGAGGCCGCCCGATGAGCGGCGCATCGGCCTGGCACGCCGCCTATCTCGGCCTCGGCAGCAACATCGGCGACAAGGCGGCGACCCTGGCCGATGCGGTGGCGCGGCTGGCCGCCACGCCGGGCATCCGCGTCACCGCGCGCTCGTCGGACTACCGCACCCCGCCCTGGGGCGACACCGATCAGGACTGGTTCCTCAACGCCGCGATCGGGATCGAGACCAGCCTGACCCCGCACGAACTCCTGGAGGCGGGCCTCGCCATCGAGGCGGCCATGGGCCGCGTGCGCGAGCGCCGCTGGGGCCCGCGGGTGATTGACATCGACGTGCTGTCCTACGAGGGCGCGGCGATCTCGGATGCGCGTCTCGTGCTGCCGCACCGCTTCGTGCGCGAGCGTGCCTTCGTGCTGGTGCCCCTGGCCGAGATCGCCCCCGCCCTGCGCATCGGGCCGGAGACGGTCACCGAAGCGCTGGCCAAGCTCGACGCCAGCGGCATCGAGCGGGTCTGATCAGGGCCGGGTCTCCCTTCGCGTGCGGATGTCGACCGGGTGCCTCGCGTGCCGCCATCGCGTCATCGGTGACGCGCACGGGCTTTCGGTGCTGGTGGATGGCGTCGAGCGCGAGCACGCATGGAACGACGATGGCGGCGGTGGATCCGATCCGCCGCCGCCATCGTGGTTTCCTCAGCCCTGATCTTGCCCGCAAGCGTCGCGGGCAAGATCAGGGGCTGGGTGCGTCGAGGAGCTTGTTGCCCTCTTCCTCCAGCAACGGCACGTCGAAGTCGCGCAGCACCTTCTCGATGTCCGCGCGGCGCTTGCGCAGGATCGTGTTGAGGGTGCGCTTCCAGTCGTTCTCTTCCAGGCGGACCCCGAGGGCGATCCGGAAGGTGAGCGGCGGCCGGTCGGGCTCCTGCAGCAGCGGCACCACCGTCATCGGCACGCCGCTCTGCTTGGCGAGCCAGCCGGCGGCCGGTCCCCAGAGGATGGCGGCATCGATGCGCTTCTCGGCGAGGTCGGCGATGACTTCGGCCGAGACGGTCTGGTGCTTGCGCGCCGGATCGAGCTGGTAGGGTGCGTAGGCCTTCATCGCGCTGACGAGACCGACCTCGCCCATGCGGTTGACCGGGGGCGTGCCGCCGATGACGCCGATGGCCTTGCCCTTCAGCTTGGGATCGTCGAGGCGCGTCACCCCGTCGAACTCACCCGTGCGGGTGACCAGCGTGTAGGCGGAGCGGTAATAGGGGTTCGAGTGCTGGACGAGTTCCCCGCCGGCAGCCGAGCCGATGATGATGTCGCAGAGGCCCGTTCCGAGGGTGTTGCGGACGAAGCCCGGACCCTGCGTCAGCCAGTAGTACCGGATCTTGACCTTGAGCTCGTCGGCGATGATCGCCGCGATCTTGTTCTCGAACCCGTCTTCCTTGCGCTCGGAGAACGGCATGTTGCCGGGATCTCCGCAGACCCGCAGGGTGTCCGTGGTCACGAGATCGGGCAGCGACTGCGCCGCGGCCTCTCGCGCCCCTGCCGAGATCAGCAGGAGCGCGAGGGCGAGACGTGTCCGGGTGCGTGAGCGCGCCATCAGCCGCCCAGGCACTCCTTCTCGGCCGTCTTGGCGGCCTCGGGCTTGTCTTCCTTGTCGCTCGGACGGACGCGCGGCATGGCGCCGGAGGCCCGGGCCTTCAGGTAGACGTACAGGTCGTCGGCGTAGCACATGACGTTCTTGTTGTCGCCGAAGGCCGGCATGACCTTTTCCTGGCCCGCCTGCGTGTCGCGCTTTCCGCCGGCGAGGATGCCGATGAACTCCTCGTAGCCGATCGTCTTCAGCGAGTCCTTCAGCGCGGGGGCGTAGGTCGAACCCATGGCGTCGGGGCCGTGACAGACATGGCACTCGGCGTGATAGCGACGGTAACCGGAGTAGGCGTACCAGTCGAACTTCTTGCCGTCGTTGGTGATGTGGAAGGTCGGGTGACCTTCGGCGTCCTGATACTTTCCGTCCTCAACCTTCACGGCTGCGAACTTGTCGATCAGCTTGGAATCCTTCTCGGGCGCGTTCGGATCGAGCTGATTGGCCAGGGCCGGATCAGCCTTCTTCGCATCCTGGGCCTGGACGGCGAGGGTCGAGACGGACGCAAGGGCGATGGCCGCCACGAGAGGACGGATGGCGGCTTTGCTGATGATATGCAACGACGTTTCTCCCAGGAACTCCACGTCGGCTGACGAGCCGCGTGTTTCACATCTTGTTCTTCCAACTCTAATCACAAAGGTGCCGGCGCGGAAACCCGCGCCGGCACCCCTGGCCTTACCGTAACGTGCGACCGATTAGTTCGGCAGCGAGAAGACGGTCAGCTGACCACCAAGGTTGGTGTAGTTCGACAGAGCAGCGTAGCCACCCACCGCGCCGAGACCGGCGTTCGGGTCGGTCAGGCCGGCCGCGAGGCCGATGCCAGCCCAGCCACCGACACCCGACAGGATGCCGACGAACTGCTTGCCCTTGTGGCTGTAGGTCATCACGTTGCCGATGATGCCCGACGGGGTCTTGAACTTGTAGAGTTCCTTACCCGTCTTGGAGTCGACAGCCTTCAGGTAGCCTTCCAGGGTGCCGTAGAACACCACGTCACCGGCGGTGGCGAGAGCGCCCGACCACACCGAGAACTGCTCCTGGTTCGACCACTTGATCTTACCGTTCACACCGTCCCAGGCGATGAAGTTACCCATGCCGCCGTGGCTGTTGGGGGCCGGGTACATGGCCAGCGTCGCGCCGACATAGGGCTGACCCGGGGTGTAGGAGACCCGGAACGGCTCGTAGTCCATGCAGACGTGGTTGGTGGGCACGTAGAACAGGTTGGTCTTCGGCGAGTAGGCCGCAGGCTGCTGGTCCTTGGTGCCGAGAGCGGCGGGGCAGATACCCTTGGAGTTGGTATCTTCACCGTTCTGCTCGGTGGAGTACTTGGCCTGGACGAGCGGGCGACCGTAGGTCTTGGAGCCCTTGTCCATGTCGACCTTCGAGGCCCAGTTCACGACCGGATCGAACTTTTCGGCGACCAGGAGCTCGCCGGTGGCGCGATCGAGGGTGTAGCCGAAGCCGTTACGGTCGAAGTGGGTCAGGAGCGGACGCTCCTTGCCGTCAACCTTCTGATCCGTGAGGATCATCTCGTTGATGCCGTCGTAGTCCCACTCGTCGTGCGGGGTCATCTGGTAGACCCACTTGGCGGCGCCCGTGTCGGGGTTACGCGCCCAGATGGTCATGGACCACTTGTTGTCGCCCGGACGCTGCTTGGGGTTCCAGGTCGAGGGGTTGCCCGAGCCGTAGTACATCAGGTCGAGCTTGGGATCGTAGGAGAACCAGCCCCAGGTGCAGCCGCCGCCGGTCTTCCACTGATCGCCTTCCCAGGTCTTCAGCGAGGAGTCCTTGCCGACCGGCTTGCCCAGCGACGTGGTCTTCTCGGGATCCATGATCATGTCGGCGTCGGGGCCCTGGGAGTGGCCGCGCCACACCTTCTTGCCCGTCTTGGCGTCGTAGGCGGTGACGTGGCAGTTCACGCCGAACTCGCCGCCGGAGATGCCGACGATGATCTTGTCCTTCACCGGGAGAACGGTGGCGGTGTTGGTCTCACCCTTCTTGGGGTCGCCGTTGACGACGGACCAGTTCACCTTGCCGGACTTGGCGTCGAGCGAAACGACCGTGGTGTCGGCCTGGTGCAGGATGATGGCGCCATCGGCGTAGGCGAGACCACGGTTGACCGTGTCACAGCACATCACCGGGATGACCGACGGGTCCTGCTTGGGCTCGTACTTCCAGACGATCACGCCGTCCTTGTCGAGGTCGAGGGCGTAGACGATGTTCGGGAAGGGGGTGTGGACGTACATCATGTTGCCGACGACGAGCGGGGAGCCCTCGTGGCCGCGCAGCACGCCGGTCGAGAAGGTCCAGGCCACCTGGAGCTGCTTGACGTTGCTGGCGTTGATCTGGTCGAGCTTCGAATAGCGCGTGTTGGCGTAGTCGACGGTCTGAAGGACCTGCTCGGCCGGGTTGGCCGTGCGCTTCAGGACGTCTTCGTTGGCGAACGCCGTGGTCGAAGCGACCATGCCGGCGCCGAGTGCGAGAAGATGTACCGCTCTCATGGATTCCTCCGACAGATCTTACAGCCGTCATCATGCGGAAAATCCGCAGGATCACGCCGTGATCTGACTGTTTGCGACAGGGATAGGTTCGCCTCGGTAGCGGACGCCAAACCCTTATGTCCGAACCGTGAAAGGCCGGGGCGGGGTCTGTGTAGTCAGGGGCCGCTATCCCTTTGCGGCGCCCCTCGAAACCGAAGCTTGAATGAACTCTAAGAAAAATTCCGGCGGCGTCAACACGCTTGCGCCCCGTGCTTCCAGGCTTCGCACAAGTCCTCGTGAGCCCTCACGCGACATTCGGACAAACTCACGCTTCGCGGCACGGGATTGTGCGATGCAATATCTGAAATTGCTAAGACAAAGCGTTTTAAACACTTTGGCGCCATCATCATGCGTTCGGTGCATGTAGCCTCAGCTTGGCAAGGTGCGGCATGCGGGCGAAGGGGTGTTGATCGTAGATGAGGCGATACGCTCACGCGCCAGAGAGAAATAAAATTCAGTTTCTGATTTATATTTCTGAGAGCTTCGCTGGTTCGGTGGCGGGCGTTGCCTGGATCCAGCCTCCGGGAAGCCCCGGGGGCCGGCCCATCGGATGCGCGGTCTCGCCGCATCAGGCTCTGTGAGAAGTGGGGACATCGCCGGATGCGGGCGCGAGCCCCGTCCGATCCAGGGCGAATCAGCTTGCGATGACGCCGGGGAATCGCCCTGCGAGGGAGGCTCGGTTCGCCTCCACCCAGCCGCGGTCGCGCTGGCCCCGTGGTCGGTCGAGGGCGATCGTGCCCAGGAGGCTCGCCGGCCGTCCCGAGACCAGGAGCAGGCGATCGGCGATCTCGAGGGCTTCGGCGACGTTGTGGGTGACCATCAGGACGCCCATGCCGGAGGCCTCCACCGCCGCGACCACCAAACCCCGCAGGGACGCCGCGGCGTTGTCGTCGAGGGAGACGAAGGGCTCGTCGAGAATGAGGATGCGCGGCTTCTGCGCGAGCGCCCGGGCGAGCGAGACCCGCCGGGCCATGCCGAGCGAGAGGGCGCCCGGGTAGCGGCCGCGCCAGGGAGTCAGTCCGAGGGACTCGAACAGGGCGTCGAGGTTCTGCGCGCGCGCCGGACGCGGCAGGGCGAGGCGGACATTCTGCTCGACGGTGCGCCAGGGCAGCAGCCGCGGCTCCTGGAACGCCATGGCGATGCCGGCTTCGTCCGGCGGCGGCGTGACACGGCCCTCATAATCGGGATCGAGGCCGAGGAGGATGCGCAGGGTCGTGGTCTTGCCCGCCCCCGAGGGGCCGATCAGGCAGGTGATGGCGCCTGCCGTCACCGTGAAGGCGAGGTCGCGCACCGCCTCCACGGGCTCCGGGCCGCCGCCGCCATAGACCTTGCGGTGAATCTCGACCCGCAGGGCGGCATCCGCGGTGTCGGAGACGGGCATGGCCATCCCTTCAGCGCCAGCGTCGGACATAGGCTTCGAGCCGCTGGAGAATGAGGATGTCGATGGCGATCATCACGCTCATGAACACGATGCTGTAGCCGAGGATCGCCGCCACGTTCAGGCTCTGGACGAAGTAGTAGTTGATCGCGAAGCCGACGCCGTTGGGCCGGCCCAGCAGCTCGATCACCAGCACGATCTTCCAGGCGAGCGACAGGCCCGAGCGGGCCGCCGCCACCGCGAAGGGCTGGAGCTGCGGCACCAGCACGTGCGCGATCCAGGTCCGCCGGTCGAAGCGGTAGCTGCGCGCCATCTCCTCCAGCTGCGGGTCGAGGCCGCGCGCGCCCTCGCGCAGGATCACGGCGACGTTCGGCAGCTTGTTCAGGACCACGGCGACGATCGCGGCCGCCTCGTTCAAGCCGACCCAGATGTAGGCCAGCACCGTGATCACCAGGGCGGGCGTGTTGAGGAGGATGAGGAGGGGCGTGTCGAGGACGAGGTTGAGCCGGCGCGAGCGCCCCAGGGCGATCCCGAGGAGCACGCCCAGGGTCATCGCCAGGAAGAAGGAGATGCCGACCCGCGCCAGGGTGATGCCGACGTTCCACCACAGGTCGCCGGTGGCGGATTCGCGCGCGATGAAGTCCAGGATCGCCAGGGGTGCCGGCAGCAGCCGCGAGCCCGCGGCCGAGGCCGCAACCTGCCATCCCGCGAGGAGGACCAGCACGGAGGCGAGACGGGTGGCAAAGCCCATCGGGTCAGGGTGTCGGCGGTGCGGCGGGCGGGCGCGGAGCGGCCTCAGCCATTGCCGGTGCCGTCGAAGTACAGGCCCGCGGGGAGCGCCGAGCCGGCGCCGACCAGGCGCTCGCCGCCGAGCCGGGCCATCACGGTGAACAGCGTCTCGCCGTCGCGGCGTTCCGTGGCGAGGGACCGGCGCGGGATGCCCGCGAGGAAGTCGCGCTTCAGGGCCTGGAAAGTGGCCTCGTCGTCGGCCGACATCAGGGGGCGCACCACGTCCCAGGCGGCGGGATCGGTGGCGAGGATGTCCTTGGCGGCCTTTGAGGCGCGGGCGAACCCGGTCACCGCCTCGCCCTTGTCCTTCACGGTGGCGTCGTCGAGGAGGTAGCCGATCAGGGCCATCGAGCCGGTGGCGCCGAAGGCGCGCATGATGTCGTCCGAACCGATCAGGCGGCGGAAGCCCTTGGGCTCCAGGCGGGCACAGTAGGTCCAGTACAGCAGCCCGGCATCGAGCTCGCCCTGCTCCAGCTTGAGCGCCAGGAGGGGCGGCGCGCCGAACGCGATGGTGGCCTGGGTCTCGAGGTCGAGGCCCACGGTGTCCCGGGCCTGGGCCTTGAGCAGGAGCCAGTTCTTGTCGAGGGGACCACCGGCCACGCCGAGGCGCTTGCCCTTGAGGTCGGCCAGCGTCCGGATCGGGCTGTCGCCCGGCACCATCAGCGAACCCTCGGTGGTCGAGTAGGGGAAGAAGCGGATCGCGCGGCCCTCGTTGCCGAGCCGTGCGGCCCAGAGCAGGTCGCCCACGATGGTGTCGACCTGGCCCCCCAGGAAGGCGATCCGCGCCGCGTCGTTGCCGGCGAGCTTGACCACGTCGAGGGTGAAGCCGTTGGCGCTGTCGAGGCCCCGGGCCTTGATCACCGCCGCTTCCCACGAAACCGTGCCGAACGGCAGGCTGCCGACCCGGAAGGACGGCCCGGCCGCCCGCGCGGGCCGGACGAGGCTCCAGGGCAGGGGCAACAGTGCCGCCGTCGCGAGCAATCCGCGCCGTGACAGCATGAGGGACTCTCCCTGGATTCGAAGTCGAACGCTCGGGTTGTCCCGTGAAGGCCGGCGCTGGTTGGCAATCTTCATAGGTGGTCGGGCACAGGGCGTCCACAGGACGAATTGGCAAGTCGTCCGGGCGGATGGTCGCTTCCGGAGCGACAAGCCCTTCCACTTCGGGCGCGGGACCTTGCGGGCCGGGCACGATCTCTTCCGAACCCGGCACGATCCCTTGCGCGCCGCCGGGGCCGGGCGCAGACATTCGGCAACGATGCCTGTTCGAGGGAGGGTGAGACCATGGCCGGCACGCGGGACGACGTGATCGACGACGCCACCGTCACGGAGCGCCTCGCGCGCGAGTTGCCGGCCTGGCGCCTGGAGGAGGGCTGGATCCGGCGCACCTACAAGACGGCGGGCTGGAAGGGCACGCTGATGGTGATCAACACGGTGGGGCACCTCGCCGAGGCCGCCTGGCACCACCCGGACATCACCGCCTCCTACGCCTGGGTCGAGGTGCGGCTGACCAATCACGCCGCCAAGGGCATCACCGAGAAGGATTTCGCCCTGGCCGCCAAGATCGAGGAGGTGGTCGGCTGGCAGCCCGGCACGGAGGGCGGTGCGTTGGAGGGCACGCCCACCGATGCGCGCTTCGCCTACATCAAGTACGACAAGTAGCTGGTCGCCACCGGGTCAGCGGTCGCCACCGGGTCAGTCCGCCTGCTTCACCCGGCGGCATTCGGTCTTGAGGTAGCTCGTCTTGCCGACCTCGTCCCGCAGGTCGGTGCGGGCGATGATCTCCTGCCAGCCATTGGTGCAGCCGAGCTCGCTGGCGACGCGGACCTTGCGGACCTCGCTCGCCTTGTCGTCCGTGCAGGCCTCGATCGGGATCCCGTTGGCGCAGACGAGGACCACGGCGATGAAGGCGTTCATGGGCGAGCTCCGGCGTTTCCTTGCCCGACAGGTACGCCACCGGCGCCCGTCCGGTCTCAGTCGATCGTGAGAATGTGATCGGCGGAGAAGTCCCGCCCCTCCACCGGGTTCGCCACCCAGCGGGTTCGGCCGATCCGCAGGTCGTGCCCCGCATGGAAGTGGCCCGAGACCCAGAGATCGGGCCGGTCCGCCTCGGGCAGGTCGTCGAGGACGGTGGTGGCGTAGAAGGCCGGGACCCACCAGGGCACGCCGGCCACGTGGCGGAACGCCTCGGCCGCGCGCGGGCTCGCTGGATGATGGGTGACGCAGACGGTCGGGCCGTCATGGGGCTGCGCCAGGGCGGCGGCCAGCAGGACGCGCTCCCGCCCATGCGCCGCCATCGCGTCGGCGGGCGACCAGGCCGTGCCGTCGCCGTTGCGGATGGAGCCCCGGTATTCCCGCGAGCCGGTGACCGGATCGGTCATCCGCGCGGCCGCATAGGCGACCGGATCCTCCGGCGCGTCGGCCACGGTCCCGTCGAGCCAGAGGCCGGCCAGCGACCAGTCGCTCCACAGGGTCGTGCCGACGAAACGGACGCCGTCGAGGACGACCGCCGCCCCGCGCTGCAGCAGGTGGATGCCGGCTCCCTCCCCGTTCAGGCGCAGCACCTCGGCCTCCAGGGCGGCGAGGAGCTCCGGGGCCGTGCGCCGGTCGCCGGTGGGGGCGTAGTGCTCGTGGTTGCCCGGCACCAGCACGATCGGGCGTCCCTGCGCCAGGGTCGTCAGGGCCGCGAGCCCCAGTTCGGGCCGGCCCTCGTGCAGGTCGCCGGGACAGACCAGCACGTCGAAGGGCCGGGCCGGGCGCGGGATGACGTCGAGGCGCCGGCGCTCGAGGTGCAGGTCGGAGATGGGAAACAGGCGCATGGGGGGCTCGCAGCCTCTCAGGGAACCGGGGTCTCGGAGACGGCCTTGGCCGCGCGCCACTCCGCGCGGGCGGCCTTCAGGATGTCGCTGGCCGAATCCGCGTTCAGGACGGCGATGCCCGCCGCCGCGATGAGGTCCGGCCAGGCCGACAGGGTCAGGGCGGTGGCGAGGCCCGCGGCGATGATCGCCAGGTTGGCGAAGGCGTCGTTGCGGGCGGAGAGGTAGGCGGCCCGGGTCAGGCTGCCGCCCCCGGAGCGGTGGCGGGCCAGCAACATCGCGCAGGTGAGGTTGACCGCCAGCGCCCCCAGGCCCGTGAGCGTCAGGGGGATCGGTGCCGGCGGCGCCATCGTGGCGAACTTGATCCAGGCGGCATAGCCGGTGGCGAGCGCCGGCAGGAGCAGGATGACGGCGAGGACGGCCCCGAGCCGGGCCCGGTTGCGGACGCTCCAGCCGATCCCGGCGAAGATCAGCAGGTTGATCGCCGCGTCCTCGAGGAAGTCGAGGCTGTCGGCGATGAGTGCCAGCGAGCCGATCGCCAGGGCGACGGTGATCTCGATGCCGAAATACGCGAGGTTCAGCCCGGCGACGCGGGCGACTACTGGGCGCAGGGTGGCGGACGGGGTGGGCGTGGCGGACACGGGCGTCGGCTCGTCTCGTGAGGGGGCGGTCTTCAGGGTGAGGTCTCCGAACCTGCGCCCGTGCCGCGCGGCAAGGGCCTCCATGGCGCGAGTTGCCTCCGCCTGTCGAGGCTCAAGGCCCGGCGGGATGCTTTTCGGCTGCCGCATACTGGATTTGGTCCGCTGCCTGTGCGAGGCGAAAAGCCAAGCCGCACGAGACCTGCGTGCCACCCACCGAAGTCAGGGAAACTGCCGATGATGCCCGAACTGCGCGTCCTGTACTTCGAAGATCTCGAAGTCGGCCTGTCCGAGACGCTGAACAAGGTCATCGCCTCCTCCGACGTGGTGGGCTTCGCCGAGATCACCGGCGACCGCAATCCGATCCACCTGTCCGAGCACTTCGCGGCACGCACGCCCTTCGGCACCCGGATCGCCCACGGCCTCTACACCGCCGGCCTGATCTCGGCGGTGCTCGGCACCCGCCTGCCCGGCCCCGGCGCGGTCTACATCAGCCAGACCCTGAACTTCCGCGCACCCGTGCGCATCGGCGACACCGTCGAGGTCACGGTCGAGGTGGCCGAGCTCGTGCCGGAGCGCCGCCGCGCCCGCCTGAAATGCACCTGCTCGGTGGCCGGCGAGGTCGTCCTCGACGGCGAGGCCCTGGTGAAGGTGCCGACCAAGGCCGAGGCCGATCCCCTGGCGGTGCGCATGGGCGGGCGTCCGGCGAGCGCCTGACGCCGCCTTGGCCGCCCGCTCCCGACCCGCGCCGGTCGCCATCGACGATCCCGCCGACCCGCGCCTCGCGCCCTATGCGGCGATGCGCGAGCGCGACCTCGTCGGGCGCGCCGGCCGCTTCATCGTCGAGGGCGAGGTGACCCTGCGGGTCATGCTCTCGGCCCGGGCCCGGTTCGGCCTCGAATCGATCTTGCTGGCGCCCGAGCGCCTGGCCGGCCTGGAGGCGGCCCTGGCCCGTCTGCCCGAGCGCGTGCCCGTCTACACCGCGGCGAAGCCCGTGATGAGTGCGATCACCGGGTTCCCGATCCATCGCGGCGTCCTCGGCGTCGGCCTGCGCGGCGGGGAGGCCGCCGATGACGCCCGGCCCCGCCTGCCGCCGGCCCCGGCGCCCGCCCTCGTGGTCGGCCTCGTCGGCCTGACCAACCACGACAATGTCGGCGGCCTGTTCCGCAACGCCGCCGCCTTCGGAGCCGACGCGGTGCTCCTCGATGGGGCTACCTGCGATCCGCTCTATCGCAAGGCGATCCGCGTCTCGGCGGGCGCCGCCCTGATCGTCCCCTTCCTGCAGCTCGCCGATGCCGATGCGCTCCTGGCCTTCGCGGCGCGCCACGCCCTGGAGCCCCTGGCCCTGAGCCCCGGCGGGGCCGAGACCCTGGGGACCCTGGCGCCCCCCGCCCGGACCCTGCTCCTGCTCGGGAGCGAGGGGCCGGGCCTGCCGCCGGACTTGATGGCGCGCCTGCGCACCGTCCGCATCGCGATGGCGCCGGAGTTCGATTCGCTCAACGTCGCCACGGCCGGCGCCATCGCGCTGCACCACCTGTCCCGGGCTGCCTGACGGCGGATGGCGGACCGGCGCGGCCGGATCGGCCGGGGATGCGCGACACTGCGCCCCCATTGCCGCCCGCACCACTACGGTCAAGATTAGACCGCGAGCCCTGGACGGACCATGCTCACGCGCCACATGCATGAGGCACGTGGGTCTGTAGACGATGGAGTTGTGAGCGTTGTTGCAGTCACGGGACGGCTTGCGGACCTTGTCCGGACGCCGCGTCATCATCGTCGGTGCCGGTCCCGGCGGCCTCGCCACCGCGCTTCTTCTCGCTCGCGCCGGCGTCCACGTCACGTTGCTGGAGAAGGATCCGGCGGTGGGCGGACGCACGAAGACCGTCGAGGCGCCCGGCGGCTTCCGGTTCGACATCGGGCCGACCTTCTTCCTCTATCCGCAGATCCTCGCCGACATCTTCGAGACCTGCGGCGAGCGCCTGGAAGACCACGTCAAGCTCGAGCGCCTCGATCCGCAGTACCACCTCGTGTTCGAGGCGGGCGGCGAGATCCGCGCCACGAACGACATGGACCGGCTCGAGGCCGAGGTGGCGCGCATCGCGCCGGACGACGCCAAGAACGTGCGCAAGTTCTTCGCCGACAACCGGGTCAAGCTGAAGTTCTTCAAGCCCGTCCTGGAGCAGGCCTTCCACACCCTGCGGGCCATGGCCTCCCCGGCCATGATCGCCGCCCTGCCCCACCTCCATCCGGGGCGCAGCGTCGACAAGGATCTGCGGCGCTACTTCAAGGACCCGCGGGTCCGCCTCGCCTTCGCGTTCCAGACCAAGTACCTCGGCATGTCGCCGTTCCGGTGCCCGAGCCTGTTCACCATCCTGTCGTTCCTCGAGTACGAGCACGGCGTCTACCACCCGGTCGGCGGCTGCGGCGCCGTCTCGGAGGCGATGGCGGGCCTTGCCCGCCGGATGGGCGTGGATGTCCGCCTCGGGGCGGGCGTCGAGCGGGTGCTGTTCGAGGGCAAGCGCGCCAGCGGGGTCGTCTGCAACGGCGAGACCTTGCAGGCCGACGCGGTCGTCATCAACGGCGACTTCGCCAAGGTCATCCAGGACCTCGTGCCGCAGCAGCACCGGCCGCGCTGGCGCGACGCCAAGATCGAGAAGGCGCGCCTCTCCTGCTCGACCTTCATGCTCTACCTCGGCCTCGACGGGCCGATGCCGGAGGCCCTCGGCCACCACACCATCCTGCTGTCGGAGGATTACGCCCGCAACATCCGGGAGATCACCGACGGCATCCTGTCGATGCAGCCCTCGCTCTACGTGCAGCATGCGGGCTTCACCGACGGCGGCATGGCGCCGCCCGGCCAGACCAGCCTCTACGTGCTGGTGCCGGTGCCGAACCTGAAGGCGGGCATCGACTGGAAGGGCCTGCGGGAGACCTATCGCCGCCTCGTGCTCGACCGCCTGAAGCTGCTCGGCCTCGGCGATATCGAGTCGCGCATCCGCTACGAGCGCATCGTCGACCCGACCGAGTGGCGCGACGATTTCTTCGTGCACGAGGGCGCCACCTTCAACCTCGCCCACGACCTGATGCAGATGCTCTACTTCCGCCCGCACAACCGCTTCGGGCCGGGTCTCTACCTCGTCGGCGGCGGCACCCATCCGGGCTCCGGCCTGCCGGTGATCTACGAGGGTGCGCGCATCACCGCCCGCCTCCTCATCGAGGAGCTCTCCGCGGGGCGCGTCGGGGCCGCCAGCGCCGGCATCCCGGCCACCGCGCCCCTGGCCGCCTCGGGCGACGCCACTTGAGGGGGCTGTCGCGGCCCCTGGCCGGCCTCTGCGCCCTTCTGCTGGTTTCGGGCGCGGCCCGCGCCGCCTCCGTGGCGGTGGAGGTCGAGGGCATCGAGCCCGGGGGCCTGCTCTCCGTCGCCCTGTGCCAGGACGGCCTGTCGGAGGCCGATTGCCGGACGGGGCAGCAGGCCGAGCCCCGGGCCGCCGCCCAGCGCTTCGTCTTCTCGAACGTGACGCCCGGCATCTACGCGGCGGTGGCCTACCAGGACACCAACCGCAACGGCCGCCTCGACCGGACCGGCCTCGGCCTGCCCCTCGAGCCCTACGGCTTCTCCGGCGAATCCGCCCGCTCCGCCCGCCCGGATTTCGCGCGCGCGCGCTTCGTCGTGCGGGAGCCCGGGGTCGGCGTGCGGGTTCGCCTGTCGCGCGCGCTGCCGCCCCGCTGAGCGCCACGTGAGCCTCCGTACCGAGCCGCTCCTGCGGGTGGCCGGCGCCGCCCTCGCCTATCGCGGCACCCGGGTGCTGGAGGGCGTCGACCTCGCCCTCGGCGCCGGCGAGACCCTCGCGCTCCTCGGCCCCAACGGCGCCGGCAAGACCTCGCTGATGCGCCTCATCGCGGGCCGGCTCGCCCCCAACGCCGGCAGCGTCCGCGTGGCCGGCGACGACCCCCATCGGACGCCGGCGGCGCGCCGGGCGATCGGCTGGGTGCCCCAGGAGATCGCCCTCTATCCCCGCCTCTCGGTGGCCGAAAACCTGTCCGTCTTCGCCCAGCTCGCCGGCATCCCCCGGCGGGCGCGGGCGGAGGCCGTGGCGACGGGCCTCGCGCTCTGCGCCCTCGGGGAGGTCGCCCGGCGCCCGGTGGGGCTGCTCTCGGGCGGCTACCAACGCCGGGTCAACATCGCCGCCAGCCTGATGGCGCGGCCCCGCCTCGTCCTCCTCGACGAGCCGACGCAGGGGGTCGACCTGCACGCCCGGGCGGCGATCCACGCGGTGCTCGGGCGCCTGCGCGAGGCCGGCACCGCCGTCCTGGTCGCCACCCACGATTTCGCCGAGGCCGAGCGCCTCGCCGACCGGGTCGCCATCCTGGCGCAGGGGCGGATCATCACCGACGGCCGCCTGTCCGAGCTCCTCGCCCGCATCCGCGCCGATGCCCCCGAGCACGAGGCCGCCCTCGTCGCTCCCGCCGATGGGGCGGCGGAGGCGGTCCTGCGCCGGGCGGGCTTCGTGCCCGTCGACACCGGCTCGACCTGGCGGGCGCGCCACCTGAGCGGGACGCCCCGCGACGGGGCCGACCTGCTGGCGGACCTCCGGCACGCGGGCGTGCCCATCGCCGAGATCCGCATCCGCGCGCCCGGGCTGGAGGCGGTGTACCGCGATGCCGTGGCGGGATCGGCGACGCCGGCCGAGGATGGGGTTGCCGAACGGGGGACCACCGCATGATCTCGGCCGCCTTCCGCGTGATGCTGCTCGGCCTGGTGCGCGACCGGGCCGCCCTGGTCATGGCCTTCGTGCTGCCCACGGTGATCTTCGTGATCTTCGCCGCGATCTTCTCCGGGGCGCTGGGCGACCGCATCCGCATCCATCTCGGCCTCCTCGACCTGGCCCGGACGCCGACGACGCAGCGCCTGATGCAGGCCCTGGAGGCGGACCCGTCCCTCCGGGTCGGGCCCCTCGCCGCCACCGACCTCGACGGCGCCGTCGCGGCGGTGCGCCGCGGCGAGGTCGACGTCGCCCTGGTGCTGCGCGGCGACCTCGACGCCGGCTCCCCCCGCGCCGACCAGCCCGTGGTGCTGATCGAGAATCCCGCCAAGGCCCTGGCGACCCCGATCGCCCTCGGCCAGCTCCAGCGCGTCCTCAACGAGGCGCTGCCCGACGTGGTCCTGGCCCGGATCGTCGCCGACGTGGAGCGCTCGGGCAAGATCGGTCCGGACGAGCGCGCCTTCCTCAACCAGGCCTTCGCCGAGCAGCGCGCCCGCAAGGAGCCCTTCGCCTTCGCCTCCCTGGTGGAGCGGCGCAGCACCGCCTCGGGCGCCACCAACGACCGTGTGAGCTACTATGCCGGGGCGATCACGGCGGTGTTCCTGCTCTTCGCCGCCATGCAGGGGGCCCTCTCCCTCGTCGACGAGCGCCAGTCCGGCCTCGCCGACCGGCTGATGGCGGGGCCTGGCGGCCTCGCCGTGGTGGTGCTGGGCAAGTTCCTGTTCCTGGTGGGCCAGGGCCTCGTTCAGGCGGGACTGATCTTCGCGGCCGCCGCCCTCCTGCACGGGGTCGACATCCTGCCCCATGCGGGCGCCTGGCTGGTGACCTCCCTCCTGGTCTCGGCGATGGCCGCCGGCCTCGCCCTGGCCGCCTGCGCGGCCTCCGCGACCCGGCAGCAGGCGCACCTGGCCGCCACCTTCGGCGTCCTCCTGCTGTCGGCGGTGGGCGGCAGCATGGTGCCCCGCTTCCTGATGCCGCCCTGGCTGCAGGAGGCCGGCTGGCTCACGCCCAACGCCTGGGCGATCGAGGCCTACCAGAACGCTCTCAGCGAGGGCTGGGCCGCCGCCTTCCCCGCCTGGGGCGTGATGGCCGCCGTCGCGGCGCTGGGGTTGGGGGTCGCGCTGGGGCTGGTGTCGCGGCGGACGACCTAGGACGGGACGGCAAAGACGGCGTTGGTCCGTGCCGCGACCGGTTAGCGCGTTGACCGCGCGGCCATCCGGTCTAGCTTCATGGCAGGGATGGGCTTTTGGACCGGCCCGGGGAGTGACACGAACATGCGGGCTGGGTCTTCGGTCGCCGTCGTCGGCGCAGGGTTGGGCGGCTTGGCGGCCGCCTGCGTGAGCGCCGCGCGCGGCCACAACGTCACGCTCTACGACAAGAACGACTGGCTCGGCGGCAAGGCCGCGGTCTTGCACGAGGGCGGCTTCCGCTTCGACATGGGGCCGACCATCCTCACCGTGCCGAAGGTGCTGGAGCGCATCTTTCAGGAGGCCGGGCGCAACATCCACGACTACCTGGACCTGCGCCGCCTCGATCCGCAATGGCGCTGCTTCTTCGACGACAACACCCATCTCGACCTGATGGCCGACGTGCCCACCATGGCCGCCGACATGGAGCGCTTCGCGCCCAATACCGGCGCCGGCGAAGGCTACAAGAAGTTCCTCGAGATCTCCGAGCACCTGCACGACGTCTCGAACAAGTTCTTCTTCTGGAAGCCGGTCGAGGACCTGTTCGACACGATCAATCTCCGCGCCAACATGAATCCCGGCACCCTGCGGGACGTGCTGTCCCTGCGCATGGGCTCGTCGGTGGCCGGCACCATCCGCTCGAAGGTGAAGGATGCGCGCCTCGCGCAGATGCTCGACCACTTCGTGCAATATGTCGGCTCCTCGCCCTACGGCGCCCCGGCCGTGCTCTGCGCCATCGCGCACATGCAGACGGCGGAGGGGGTCTGGTATCCGATGGGCGGCACCCGCGCGGTGGCCGAGGCCCTGACGAAGCTCGCCGGAGAACTCGGCGCCACCCTGCGGCCGGGCGACGAGGTCACCGGCCTCGCCATCGAGAAGGGGGCGGTCAAGGGCGTGCGGACCGCCTCCGGCGTCACCCCGTTCGACGCCGTGATCTCGAACATGGATTCGGTGCGCACCTACCGCGAGCTCGTCGGGGGCGACGTCGGCAAGTCCTACGAGAAGAAGAGCTTCGAGCCGGCCTGCTCCGGCGTGGTGCTCTATCTCGGGCTGAACAAGCGCTACGAGCACCTGAACCACCACGACTTCGTCTTCTCCCGCAACCCGGAGGAGGAATTCGACTACATCTACCACAAGGGCGAGCCGGCCCCGGACCCGACCGCCTACCTGGCGGCCCCCTCCTCCACCGACCCGTCGGTGGCGCCCGAGGGCGGCGAGGCGCTCTACGTCCTGGTTCACACCCCGTACCTGCGCCCGCACCACGACTGGTCGAAGATGTTCCCGGCCTACCGGCAGGTTATCCTCGACAAGCTCAAGCGCACGGCCAACATGCCCGACCTGGAGGAGCGCATCGTCGTCGAGCGCCACCTCACCCCGCAGGACATCCACGAGCGCTACAAGGTGCTCAACGGCGCGATCTACGGCCTCGCCTCCCACGGCAAGTTCATGGGCGCGTTCAAGCCGGGCAACCGCTCGCGGCAGGTGCGCGGCCTCTACCTCGCCGGCGGCGCGGCCCATCCGGGTCCCGGCATGCCGATGGTGATGATGTCGGGCTGGATCGCGGCGGATGCCCTCGACACCGATGCGCGGGGCGCCGAGGTCGGCGGGGAGGCGCGCGCCAGCGCCTGAAGGCCCGCCGCGTGTCCCGCGAGGACGGCCCCGCCCGATCGCCCGCCCTGTGGCGGTTCATGGTCGGGTACTTCGACCGCTACGTCCGACGCCACCTCAACGCCCTGCGGCTCGCCCGCTGGGGCGTGCCGGCCTGCGCCGACCATCCCGGTCCCGTGGTGGTCTACTGCAACCATCCGGCCTGGTGGGACGCCGCCGTGGTCATCCTCCTGGCCGGACGGCTGTTTCCGCGCCACGAGAGCTACGCGCCCTTCGACGCGCGGATGCTGGAGAAGTACGCGGTCTTCGCCCGGATGGGCGCCTTCGCGGTGGACCTCGATTCGGCCCGCGGCGCGGCCCAGTTCCTCAGGGCGACGCGGCGCATCCTGGGGGCGCCGAACCGGATGATCTGGATCACCGCCCAGGGTCGCTTCCAGGACGTTCGCGCCCGGCCGCTGGGCCTGCGCGCCGGCGTCGGCCGCCTGCCCGAGATCGCGCCCGACGCGCTGTTCGTGCCGCTGGCTCTCGAATACGCCTTCTGGGAGGAGCGCGGCGGCGAGGCCTTCGCGGCCTTCGGAGCGCCGATCCCCGGCGCCGAGCTGCTGGCCCTGCCCCGGGCCGAGCGCCTCGCCCGGATGGAGGCGGACCTGACCGCCACCCTCGACCGGCTCAGTCTCGACGTGATCGCGCGCGCGGCCGACCACTTCACGCCGCTCGCATCCGGTGCCAAGGGGATCGGCGGGATCTACGATCTCTGGCGGCGCCTCGGGGCCGTCGTCACGGGGCGGCGCTTCGAGCCGGCCCACCGCCAGAAGGGAGATCCGGTTCCGTGATGCTCGGTCTCGCGATCCTGGCCCTGGCCTGTGCGCTGCTGCCCGCCCTCGTGGCCTGGGTGAACCTCTCGATCCTGCGCACCCCCGAGCCGGACCTCGACGTCCGGGCCCGGGTCTCGGTGCTGATCCCGGCCCGCAACGAGGCCGCGGTGATCGCCACCACCGTGCGGGCCGCCCTGTCGAGCGCCGGCGTCGCCCTGGAGGTGCTCGTCGGCGACGACCATTCCACCGACGACACCGCCGCCATCGTGGCCGCCATCGCCGCCGAGGACCCGCGCCTGCGCCTCGTCCCGATCCCGCCCCTGCCCGAGGGCTGGACGGGCAAGAACCACGCCTGTGCGCGGCTGGCCGAGGCCGCGACCGGGACGCATCTCCTCTTCGTCGACGCCGATGTCAGCCTGGCGCCCGCCGCGGCGGCGGCGCTCGCCGCCCATGCGCGCCGGACCGAGAGCGCCCTGGTCAGCGGCGTGCCGCGCCAGCGCATGGGCTCGCTGGGCGAGCGCCTGACGGTGCCGATGATCAACTTCCTGCTCCTCGGCTACCTGCCGATGGCGATGATGCGGGCCTCCCCGCGCCCCAGCCTCGGTGCCGCCTGCGGCCAGCTCGTCCTCGTCGGACGCGAGGCCTACGCGGCCACCGGCGGGCACGGCGCCGTGCGCACCAGCCTGCACGACGGCGTCGTGCTGCCGCGCCGCTTCCGCCAGGCCGGCTACCGCACCGACCTCGTGGCCGGGCACGCCCTGGCGACCTGCCGGATGTATCGCGGCTTCGCGCAGAGCTGGGCCGGCTTCTCGAAGAACGCCCACGAGGGCATGGCGACCCCGCGGGCCCTGCCCGTCTGGACCCTGCTCCTGGTCGGGGGGCACGTCCTGCCCTGGCTCCTCCTCCTGGCGGCCCTGGTCGGCCTCGGATCCGGCCACGCCGCGTTCCTGGCCTTCGCCGCCGCCCTCGTCTCCCTGGCGACCCGGGCGGCGATCACCCTGATCACCCGCGAGCCCCTGGGGACGGTTCTGCTCCACCCGGCGACGGTGCTGGTCGCCCTGGCGATCCAGTGGACCGCCCTCCTGCGGCGCAAGGGCAGCGGCACGCCCCTGTGGAAGGGCCGGAGCTACCCGATCGGCGGCCCTTGAGTCTCCGCCGCGATCCAGGCCGCGGTGTCGGGGTCGGCCCCTGCCACCGGCAGGTGCAGGATGATCGGCGTCGCGTAGGGGTGGCGGGCCTTCAGGGCGGCGCCGAGGGCGTCGGCGAGGCTCTCGCGGCTCTTCAGGATCGCGACGACTTCCGAGCCCTGCTCCACCGCGCCCTTCCAGGCGTAGACCGAGAGCATTCCCGGCAGGACGTTGACGCAGGCCGCGAGGCGCAGCCGCACCAGCGCCTCTCCGACTTTCAGGGCGGTGCCCGCATCCGGGAAGGTGGTGTAGACGAGAAGCGGCCGCTCCATGCTATGGGTCTCCGACCAGGGCTCTGCCGCTCCACCGGCGGGAGCGGGCCGGCGGGGATGCCGGCAGGACTGGAATCGAGACGCTGGCGCGAACGCTCCGCGTCGGCAAGGTGGTCGGCCAGGTGGTCGACAGGACGGATGTGAGCCCATGGCCCGGCGTTTCGAACGGCTTGCCTTCGTCGCGAGTCCCACGGAGGACGCCCGCCAGGCGGCCGCGACCCTGATGCGGCGCTACGACCACGTGCCGCCCGACGAGGCCGACGTGGTGGTGGCGCTGGGCGGCGACGGGCTGATGCTCCAGACCCTGCACCGCTTCATGCATGCCGGCACGCCGATCTACGGCATGAACCGCGGCACGGTCGGCTTCCTCATGAACGAGTTCCGCGAGGACGGGCTGATCGAGCGCCTGGAGAACACCAAGCGCAGCATCATCCACCCGCTGATGATGGAGGCCGTGGACACGGAGGGGCGCCGGCACCAGGCCCGCGCCCTGAACGAGGTCTACATGCTGCGCCAGACGCACCAGACCGCCAAGCTGCGCATCTCGATCGACGGCCATGTCCGCCTGCCGGAGCTCATCGCCGACGGCGTGCTCGCGGCGACCCCGGCCGGGTCCACCGCCTACAACCTGTCGGTGGGCGGGCCGATCCTGCCCCTCAACGCCCGTCTCCTGGCCCTGACGCCGATCTCGGCCTTCCGGCCCCGGCGCTGGCACGGGGCCCTGCTGCCGGACTACGCCCGCATCCTCATCGAGGTGCTGGACGCCGAGCACCGGCCGGTGGCGGCGGTGGCCGACCATACCGAGTTCCGGCGGGTCTGCACGGTGGAGACCTGGCTCGACCACGCCACCAACCTGACCCTGCTGCACGATCCCGGCCACAGCCTCGACGAGCGCATCCTGCGCGAGCAGTTCGGCTGAGCGCCCCTCAGGCGGCGAGACGCGCCCGGTCCTCACGGTAGCGCGCGATCAGCGCCTCGGGGATCGCGTCGAGCACGACCTCGGTGGCGAGGGCGCGGCTTCGGGCGCGGCTGCCCTCGAACTCGGCCAGCAGCGCGTCGGAGAGTCCGTCGAGGATCAGGCCCACCGGATCGGTGCGCGCCGTCTCGACGTCCGCCGACGCCTCGGCCGGCACCACGGCCAGTATCTCCGCGACCGCGGCGACCTCCGAATCCCCCGAGGCCGGCCGATTCGTCACGATGGGCAGGGCTTCCGCAGCGGGGTCGACGGCCACCGGAGCGGACTCGACCAGTGGCACTTCCAGGGTTTCTTCCGTAGTCGCTTCCGTAGTCGCTTCCGAAGTCGCTTCCGAGGTCACTTCCGAGGTCGCTTCCAAAACCTCCGGCACCGCCGCCGCGACAATCTCGGCGGCCGGTTCGAAGGTTGCGGTGGGGGCGGCCTCGAGGGCCTGCGGCGCGTCCCAGTCTGCGAGGACCTGGCGCTGGGCCTCGCGCCACTCGGCGTCGAGGATCTCGCGCTCGATCCGCAGGATCTCGCTGCGCTCGGCCTCGGCGGCGAGTTCGCGGGCGAGCACCCGGGCCTCGTCGCGGGCGGCCTCGGCCTCGAAGCGGGACAGCAGCGCCATGACGCTCTGGGCCTCCGCGAAGGGCATCGTCTCGCAGGCGGTCAGCGCCCGCTCGATCATCAGGCGCGACAGGCCCGCCCCGGCGCTGGCGATGGTGCCCGCCCCGGCCTCGCGCCAGGCCGACAGCGCGGCGCTGAAGGCCGGCAGCAGCACCGGCGGCAGGCCGGCCTTGCGGTGCAGGGCCGCGAAGGCGGCGGTCGAGGCATCGTGCATCAGGCCGGCCACCCGGCGGACGGGCAGGCCGGCGAGATCGGCCAGGGCCATCTCGGCGAAGGCCATGTTGCCGGACAGGATCGCCCGCAGCAGCAGGCCGGCATTGAGTTGGCCGCAGGCCTTCAGGTGGGCGACCAGCCGGGCGAGGTCGACGGGATGGGCCTCGGCGCAGAAGGCCAGGGTCGTGCGCTCCTGCGCCTCGCGGCTGGCGCGCGCGCTGCGGGCCGGAGTGAGCCAGCCGGAGGAGACCGCGAAGGCGGAGAGCGATTCGGCGAGGCGCGTGGTCACGCTCTGGCGCACCTCGAGGGGCAGGTAGGGCCGGGCCAGGACCGCCTCGCGCAGGGCGGCCACGTCGCCGTGGCGCTCCACCATCCGCATCAGGCTGCCGGTGGTGATGTGGGCGCTGCGGTTCCGGGCGAGCACGACCAGGGCCTCGGGCTCCGCGATCTCGGCGAGCGCCCCGGCGACGGCCGGCGACAGGTCGATCCGGCTCGCGATGGCGCGGCGGGCGGCGAGGCACCCGATGGCGACGCCGTCGACGAGGTCGGCGTCGCTCAGCACGGGCGAGCGGGCCAGCACCAGGGTGGCGATCTCGGCCTGGTCGCCCGCCAGCGCCACGATCAGGGGACGCGGGGCGTTCGCGCAGGCGGCGCAGGCCTCCGCCAGGGCCCGGCGCACCAGGCTCGAGGGATCGTCCAGGAGGGCGAGGAGGGCGGCCTCCGCCTCCCAGGCGATATCCTCGCCGAGGCCGTCATAGAGGTAGGCGCGGGCCAGGGCACCCGCGGCCTCCGCCCGTCGCGCCGCGGAAGTGTGCTGCGTCCAGGCGAGGAACTGGCGGATGATCATGAGCCGCTCCGGATCGTGAAGAGGGACAGGTCGAGGGGGGCGCCGGGGCGGGCCGCCTGACTGGAAGCGCCGAACTCCGCCGGACGGCGGGGCGGCAGCGGGGCTCCGACCAGGGCCGTCGCGGCGGCCGGCACGGGGTTCGCAGCGGTCGCCGGTGCGACGGTGGCGGCGGGCGCGCTGCCGGTCACGCTCTCGGTGCCGTCCGAGCGCGGGAAATAGGTCGGCGCCGCGCGGGCCGGCTCCGTCCGGCTCGCATCGGTTCCGGCGCTGCGCCCCTGCCAGAGGCGGGCGACCCCGGCCGAGACGCCGCCCTGCTGGCGCGGATCCGTCTGGAACATCGAGCGCAGGCCGCCCTCGTTGAGGGAGGCGTAGGCGGTGGTTCCCTCGGGCAGGCTGATCGTGGCGGCGGGCGTGGCCGGCGCCGGGCCGGTGCGGGCCGCGGCGAGGTGGGCGTAGAGTTCGGCCGCGCCGCGCGGGCGCCCGGTCTTGTCGTAGAACAGGCCGCGATTGGCGGCGGCCGCCTCCGGCATGTCGAGGGCGGCGGCCCGGGCCGGGCTCGCCTGCGCGGTGGCGATGAGGGCGGCGGCTCCGCGGGCGCCGAGGACGTGGGCGGCGTAGAGGTCGCCGCCGGTGGGCTCGCGCCCGAGGGCGCCGCTCAGCGCTTCCCGGTTCTGCTCGGTCAGGGCGCCCGCCAGGGTGGCGGCGATCCGCGGATCGCGGCGCAGGTCGAGGATGGTCTGCTTGGCCGCCGGATCGCTCACCGCGTAGGTGCCGTCGGCGCTCCGGGTGATCGCGTCCGCGTAGGTCCCGAGGCCGAGGCGGGGACCGGCGGTCTTCAGGGTGCCGAGCCAGGTCTGCTCGATGAACTGGAACAGGCCGGTGGCCGAGGAGGTGCCGGCCTTGGCGGAGGGGTCGAGGGCGGATTCGCGCTGGGCCGTGGCCAGGAGATAGTCGAAGCCCGCGCCGGAGGTCTGCGCCCCGTCGCGGATCGCCTCGATGACCCCGCTCGACGCGCCCGTGCGCCCGGCGGCGCCGTCGCGCGTGCCCAGGTCCCGGCTGGCGCCGGGATCGCGGGCAGTGGCGGGGGGCGTGGTGAAGAGGAACATGGCCGTCCGGCTGGGGGCGGACCCAGGCGCCGCCCCGACGGCAACTTTGTTCTCCCTATGGTAAAGGAAGATTGAACAGTGGCCTCGCGAACGATGGCCGATTTCAGGAATGGTCCCCGCCGGACTGGTCTTCACGCGGGCAGGCCAAGTCGCTCGTGGAATCCAATTCGCCCGCCATGGCCAAGCCGCGCGTGGAATCCAAGTCGCTCGTGAAATCCAAGTCGCTCGTGAAATCCAAGTCGCTCGCGGAATCCAAGTCGCTCGCGGAATCCAAGTCGCCTGCGAAAGCCAACGCCTCGTCGGCCCAGCCGGTCAGCCCGCCGAGCATGAGCTTGACCGGCCGGCCGAGCTCGGCGAGCCGCAGGGCGGCCCGGTCGGCCCCGTTGCAATGGGGGCCGGCGCAGTAGACCACGAACAGCGTAGCGGCGGGCCAGGCGGCGAGGCGCTCGGCCGTGATCAGGTGGTGCGGCAGGTGCACGGCGCCCGGAATGTGCCGGCGCCGGAACGCCGCCGCCGACCCCACGGCGTGCAGCAGCACGAAGTCGGGCGGTCCGGCGCCCAGGGCGGCCGCCACGTCGGCGCAATCGGTCTCCAGTTCCAGGCGACGCCGGAAGTGAGCGCGCGCGATTGCGGGTGGGCAGGCGGGAATGGCGGTCACGGGGCTCATCGTGGGTCTCCATCGCAGGGGACGACAGACCTACCAGCGGGCGCGCTCCTTGGCGGCGGCCCGGATTGCCGGTTAGCGTCGCGATCATGCCAAAGTCGCAGGCGCGCCTCTCCCCCGCCGACCGTCTCGTGGTGGTGCTGGCCTATGACGGTCTCTGCACCTTCGAGTTCGGCGTCGCCGTGGAGGTCTTCGGCCTGCCCCGCCCCGAGATGGGGCCGGACTGGTACCGCTTCGCCGTGGCCGGGCTCGATCCCGGGCCGCTGCGGGCCGAGGGCGGCGTGCGCCTCCTCGTCGATGGCGGGCTCGACCTCCTGGATCACGCCGGCACCATCGTGGTGCCGGGCTGGCGCGGTGCGGACAGGCCCGTTCCCGAGGCTCTCGCCACCGCCCTGCGGGCGGCCGCGGCCCGCGGAGCGCGCATCCTGTCGATCTGCTCCGGCGTCTTCGTGCTCGCGGCGGCGGGCCTCCTCGACGGGCGCCGTGCCACCACCCATTGGCGCCATGCCGCGGCCCTGGCCGCGCGCCATCCCGGCATCCGCTTCACCCCCGACGTCCTCTACGTGGACGAAGGTCCGATCCTGACCTCGGCCGGCTCGGCCGCCGGGATCGATCTCTGCCTGCACCTCGTGCGCCGCGATTTCGGGCCGGCCGCCGCGAATGCCGTCGCCCGGCGCCTCGTCGTGCCGCCGCACCGGGACGGCGGCCAGGCCCAGGTGGTGGCGGGTGCGGTGCCGACGCTCCACGAGGCGGCGCGGATCGGGCCGCTGCTCGATGCCATGCGGGCGGCGCCGGCCCGCGACTGGCCGGTCGCCCATCTGGCGGCCCGTGCCGGCATGAGCCCGCGGACCCTGCTGCGCCGCTTCTCCGCCGCGACCGGCACGACGCCGGCCCGCTGGCTCCTCGATCTGCGCCTCGCCCGGGCCCGGGATCTGCTGGAGCAGGCGGACCCGCCGCTCCAGGCCGTCGCCGAGGCGGCGGGCTTCGCCACCGCCGCGACCCTGCGCCGGCATTTCCGCCGGCGCTACGCCGTGACGCCCGCGGCCTATCGGGCCGCCGTGACGCCCGCGGCCTACCGGGCCGCCGCGCGGCCACGGGACTGACGCCGCCTCGTCGGCGGGTGGCCCGCCCACGAAAAAACGCCCCGGAGGGCGCTGGGTCGGTTCTGGCTGGGTTGGAAGATTTGG
>NZ_CEEDOX010000005.1:74075-231762 GCF_979256535.1 Methylobacterium sp. AC690
AGCGGGCGAAGGGATTCGAACCCTCGACCCCAACCTTGGCAAGGTTGTGCTCTACCCCTGAGCTACACCCGCTCACACCCGTCGTGGCGAAGGTGACCCTCGCGCCGGACGGTTCGTCGTCTCAACGAAGCAAAAAGCCGCCTTGCAGCGGCTGTCGCTCCGGTCGTCTCGTTCGGTCAATTGGAGCGGGCGAAGGGATTCGAACCCTCGACCCCAACCTTGGCAAGGTTGTGCTCTACCCCTGAGCTACACCCGCTCACAACCGCGCCGCTGGTGGGAAAGACCCGCCGGCGGCCCCGGACGGCGTCTCTAAACACCATTCCGCCGGGCGTTGCAAGCGCTGAATCCAGGCGCTCGCCCCGCGGGCCGTTTGCCGGCATCGCACCGCCCCTCAGGGCTGCCACTGCGCGGATGGGGGCAGGCCCTCGCGAATTTCGCGCAGGCGCGCGCGGGTGGCGGCGGTGGTCTCGGCCGGCAGCGCATCGAGGGGGAAGAAGCCACAGGCGGCGATCTCCCGGTCGGGCTGTTTCGGCGCCCGCACCGCGAAGGCGGCGGCCACGTAGAGGGCGACGTGGTCGCGCCCGGCTCCCGCGCGGCTGTGATAGAAGCCGTGCAGCCGCAGGGGCTGCTCGGGATCGACCACGATCTCGGCCTCCTCGCGGAACTCCCGCGCCATGGCCGTCACCGCGCTCTCGCCGGCCTCGATGCCGCCGCCGGGCAGGTGCCAGCCCGCCACGTAGGTGTGGCGGACGAGGCAGACCCGACCCTCGGCGTCGATGGCGACCCCGCGCACGCCCAGGGTCATGCCGCGCGTCGCCAGGGCGCCGTAGTGGATCAGGCGCCGCATCCAGGGGCGTTGCAGGAGCATGCGGCTCAGACGACGCGCAGGCGGATGGCGCCGAGGCCCTCGATGGCGGCCGTCATCGTCTCGCCGCGCCGGACGGCGCCGACGCCCGACGGGGTGCCGGTGAAGATGAGGTCGCCCGGGTGAAGCTCGAAATAGGTCGAGAGCAGCGCGACCTGCTCGGGGATCGACCAGATCATCTCGGAGAGGTCCCCGCGCTGGCGCTCGCCCGCGTCCAGCGCCAGGGTGATGGCGCCTTGCACCGGGTGGCCGATGGCCGAGGCCGGGTGCAGCGGCCCGATCGGCGCCGAGGCATCGGCGGACTTGGCGAGGTCCCAGGGGCGCGCCAGGCGCTTGGCCTCGTCCTGGACGTCGCGCCGGGTCATGTCGAGGCCGACGGCGTAGCCGTAGACGTGGTCGAGGGCGGAGGCCTCCGGGATGTCGCGGCCGCCCAACCCGAGGGCCGCCACCATCTCGACCTCGAAATGGTAGTTCTCGGTGCGCGGCGGATAGGGATGGTCGACGGCCGCCTCGCCGGTGACGATCTGCAGGGCGTCGGCGGGTTTCATGAAGAAGAACGGCGGCTCGCGGTCCGGGTCCTTGCCCATCTCGCGGGCGTGGGCCGCATAGTTGCGGCCGACGCAATAGACCCGGCGGACCGGGAAGAGGTCGTCGCTGCCGACGATCGGAAGGGCGGTGCGGGGCGGGTTCGGGATCACGGACAGCATGGGTCTCCAACCTCTTCATTCGGCGGATGCGGCGCGGCGCCCCGTCGCTCGCCCTGCACAGGACGCCGCGCCATCCCTATCATAGGCGGCAGGTCCGGCCGCGCCATCCCGCCGCGAGCCGAGGCCTGCCGTTGCGAGTTCCGTGGTGACCGACCCTTCCCGCCTGCTGGCGCAACTCGCCGCGCATCTCGGTGCCGCGCACGTCCTCACCGATCCGGCCGACCTCGCGCCCCATCTCGCCGAGACCCGGGGCCTGCGGCGCGGCCACGCCCTCGCGGTGGTGCGGCCCGCCGACACCGAGGAGGTCGCCTGCGTGGTGCGCGCCTGCGCCGAGGCGGGGGTGCCGGTGGTGGCGCAGGGCGGCAATACCGGGCATGTCGGCGGCGGCCTGCCGCAGGGGGGCATCGTCCTCTCCCTGGCGCGCCTGAACCGGCTGCGGGCGGTGGATCCCGTCAATGCCAGCATGACGGTGGAGGCCGGGATGGTGCTGGCCGACGTGCAGGCCGCCGCCGCGGAGGCCGGGATGCTGTTCCCGCTCTCCCTCGCCTCCGAGGGTTCCTGCCGCATCGGCGGCAACCTCTCCACCAATGCGGGGGGCACGGCGGTGCTCGCCTACGGCAATGCCCGCGACCTCGTCCTCGGGCTGGAGGTGGTGCTGGCGGATGGCCGGATCTGGAACGGGCTGAAGGGCCTGCGCAAGGACAATGCGGGCTACGACCTCAAGCACCTGTTCCTCGGTTCGGAGGGGACCCTCGGGCTGATCACGGCCGCGGTGCTGAAGCTCTCCCCCCGGCCCGCCTCGCGGGCCGTGGCCTTCGTCGGTCTCGCCTCGGCCGAGGTCGCCCTCGCCCTGTTCCGGAACCTGCGGGCGGAGGCCGGCCCGGCCCTGACCGCCTTCGAGTACATCGTGCCCTTCGGCCTGGAGATCGTGCTGCGCCACCGGACGGGAGCCCGCCGGCCCCTGGCCGGGGCGCACGCGGCCTACGCCCTGGTGGAAATCGCCACCACCCGCTCGGGCGAGGAGGCCGGCCTCCTGATGGAGGGGTTCCTCGCCGGGGCGCAGGAGGCGGGCCTCCTCGAGGATGCCGCCCTGGCGGCGAGCGAGGCCCAGGCAAACGCCTTCTGGGATCTGCGCGAGAGCCTCTCCGAGGTGCAGAAGGCCGAGGGCGCCTCGATCAAGCACGACGTCTCGGTGCCGCTCTCCCGCCTGCCCGCGTTCCTCGCCGAGGCGACGCGCGCCTGCGAGGCGGCGATGCCGGGCCTGCGGGTCTGCGCCTTCGGGCATTTCGGCGACGGCAATATCCACTTCAACCTGAGCCAGCCCGTGGGCATGGACCGCGCCGCGTTCCTCGCCCACTGGGAGCGCTTCAACCGCATCGTCCACGACATCGTCGCGGAGCTCGGCGGCTCGATCGCGGCCGAGCACGGCGTCGGCCTCCTGAAGCGCGACGAGCTGGCGCGCTACGCCGACCCGGTGGCCCTCGACCTGATGCGCAGCCTCAAGGCCGCCCTGGACCCGGGCAACGTCCTCAACCCGGGCAAAATTCTGACCCCGGCCACGATGGCCCGCGACCGGCCTGCCGCCGAGGCCGCGTCATTCGGCTTTTCCGAAGGCTCAACAAAAATTTAGTCGGAACCGGGCCGGACGTGCCCGGATTGTTGTTGTGCGTCGCACAAAGCCTTGCCAGATTGTCGACGGCAATGCGCCATAAATCGGCTCCGCTGCGGGCGGACAAGGGTGCACGACACCGACGGACGGCTGGTTGCAGTGCGGTGGGTTAGCCCGGTCTTAACCCTTCCGCCCTCTCTTGAAGGAGAGAGAACAGATCAGACGTCGCGATCGAAGACCGAGCAGGAGACACGTTCGATGCCGACTTCCCAGGCGAGAGTTCCGACCGCCGAAGCGAGCCGCTACCTGAAGCAGCTCTGCCGCCACTGGAGCCACAAGTTCCCGGTGGAAGCCACCGACGATGCCGGCCGCGTGCCCTTCGGCGAGGACCGGGTCTGCACCTTCGAGGCCGGCCCCGACGCCCTACTGATGCGGGTCGCGACCCCCGATCCGGCTGCCCTGACGCGCCTGGAAAACGTGGTCTCCGACCACCTCCTGCGCTTCGCCTTCCGCGAGCACCTCGGCGAGATCACCTGGTCCCGCGCCGCCTGAACCGACGCCGCGGCCGGCCCACCGGGCCTGCGTCCGCCGAGGGTTGACCTGCCGTCCCGAGACCTGATCTTGAGCGCACAGCGCTGAAGGCAGCATCGGGAGACAGGCATGGACGGGATTGCGCAGACAACTGCTGGGTCCACACCGACCGGGGCCGCGTCGCCGCACGGGGCGCAGCATGGCGAGCGCCTGATGCGCCTGGCCGAGGTCGCCGTGAAGGTCGGCCTGGGTCTCCGGCCCGGGCAGGAACTCGTGATCACCGCGCCCCTGGAGACGGTGCCGCTGGCCCGCCTGATCACCGAGCAGGCCTACAAGGCCGGTGCCTCCCTGGTGACCACTTTCTACACGGACGACGCCGCCACCCTGGCGCGCTTCGCCCACGCCCCCGAGGCGGCCTTCGACACCGCCGCCGGCTGGCTCTACAGCGGCATGGCCGAGGCCTACCGCAACGGCGCGGCCCGCCTCGCCATCGCGGGCGACGACCCCTCCCTCCTGGCCGGGCAGGACTCGGCCAAGGTGGCCCGCGCCAACCGCGCCCGGTCGAAGGCCTACGTGCCGGCCCTCGAGCTCATCGCCAACTTCTCCACCAACTGGACCATCGTCTCGGCGGCGACGACCCCCTGGGCCCGCACGGTGTTCCCCGACCTGCCGGAAGCCGAGGCCGTGTCCCGCCTGTGGGACGCGATCTTCGCGGCCTCGCGGGTGGACGGCCCCGACCCGGTGGCGGCCTGGGAGGCGCACAACGCCGCCCTGCACGCCCGCATGGACGCCCTCAACACCCATCGCTTCGCGGCCCTGCGCTTCTTCGGGCCCGGCACGGACCTCACCGTGGGCCTCGCCGACGACCACGAATGGTGCGGCGGCGCCTCGGCCTCCCGCAGCGGCATCGTCTGCAACGCCAACATCCCCACTGAGGAGGTGTTCACCACCCCGCACAAGGACCGGGTGGACGGCACCGTCACCAGCACCAAGCCGCTCTCCTACCAGGGCACCCTGATCGACGGCATCCAGGTGCGCTTCGAGGGCGGGCGCATCGTCGAGGCCACCGCCCGCACCGGCGGCGACGTGCTTGCCAAGGTGCTGGAGACCGACGAGGGCGCCCGTCGCCTCGGCGAGGTCGCCCTGGTGCCGGCCTCCTCGGCGATCTCCGCCTCGGGGCTGCTGTTCTACAACACCCTCTACGACGAGAACGCCGCGAGCCACATCGCCCTGGGCCAGGCCTACAGCAAGTGCTTCCGCAACGGCGGCGCGGATTTCAGCGAGGACGACCTCGCGGCGCGGGGCGCCAACCGCAGCCTGATCCACATCGACTGGATGATCGGCTCGAACCGGATCGACGTCGACGGACTCTCCGCCGAGGGCCGGGCGATCCCGGTGATGCGCGCCGGCGAGTGGGTGGACTGACGCCGCCGGGGCCGCATCGCCCGCCGGCCTGATCCCGAGAGCCATCCGTCCGCGTGCGCCCTCCCCCGTGTGACGGCGCACGCGGATCGCTGCCGCCAAATTGACGTGGGCAAATTTCCCACGCAAATTCGGGACGTGGTCGCACCGGCCACGGACGCGCGACCGAACGTCCGACGGACATCCGCACAGACCCGCCGCCGCCCTCGGGTGGATCGACATCCGAGTCCGCCAGTCCCGGGTGTCCGGGGCCTAGGCGACGACCCGATCCCCGCCCCCCGTGCCTGCCGGCGCACGGATGCGGGGATCGGGCCGGGCGTATCCCGGTGAATCCGGGGCGCCCGCGGGATGTCCCGCACCGGTCTGCCGGTTGGAACCGTCGTTCGGGGTCGCCATCTCCCGAGGGAGACAACGAGGATCTCATGATCAAGCCCCTTCTGCTGGCCGGCCCGATGGCTGTCCTGCTCGCCGGAGCGGCCTCGGCCGCCGACCTCCCGCGCCGCGTCGCGCCGCCGGTCTTCACCACGGTTCCGGCCTTCAGCTGGACCGGGTTCTATGCGGGTCTCAACGCGGGCTACGGCTTCGATGCCAGCAGCAGCAGCGGCGCCACCGTGATCGGGACCAGCGCCGCTTCCGGCATCATCGCCAACGGCGCCGATCCAGGCCTCGTCGCCTTCAGCAACCGCAACGCCAGCAACGGTTTCAGCGGGGGCGGACAGGTCGGCTACAACTATCAGTTCACGCCCGGCTCCGGCGTGGTGGCCGGCGTCGAGGCGGACGCGCAGTATCTCGGCTTCGGCAGCAACCGCAGCGCGGCGTCCTTCGTCGGCACGCCCAACCCGGACCTCACCTTCGTCAATCCGAACGGCCTGTCGACCCTCGACTACTTCGGCACCGTGCGCGGCCGCCTCGGCTACGCCTTCGACCGGACCCTGGTCTACGGCACTGGCGGCTTCGCCTATGGCGGCGGGGGCAGCTCCAGCGTCGGCCTGCCCAACCGCAGCAGCGACACCTTCCGCACCGGCTGGGCCGCGGGCGGCGGCGTCGAGTACGCCCTGCCCAGCGACTCGTTCCTGAACTTCTTCAAGTCCTCCGCCGTCACCGTGAAGATCGAGGGCCTCTATGTCAGCCTCGACCGCAACGGCACGAACGGCGTGTTCGCCTCTTCGAACGCCACGGGCGCCCAGTACAGCGTTTCCGGCACGGGTTATGCAGCCGCGACGGGCACGACCAGCCGTCGCGCCGACGAATTCGCCGTCGTGCGCGCCGGCCTGAACTACAAGTTCGGGACGTACTGAGCCGTTGCCGGACCCGCTTTTGGCCTGAGCCTCCCCAGCCCGATCAGACTGGCCGCTCGGTCAAACGACGCCCCGGGAGCGATCCCGGGGCGCTGTCAGAATCCCGGCGCGCTTCAGAAGCCCGGAGCGCTTCAGAAGCCGGGAGCCTTGGCGGCGCCGAGGATCCGGCTCGGGCGACCCTCGATGCCCCCCTGGAGCACGACGACGTAGGAATCGGCATCCGTCACCTGGGCCGCGTGGCGCGGCACCTCGAAATGGGCCGCATGACCCGCCCAGGGGCCGATCCGGTGCATCCCGCGCACGACGTTGATGTAGTCGAACACCTGTCCCTTGTTCTCGCCGCCGCCGATGGCGATGCGCCGCCGCCGCATCACGGGGAGAAGCCAGAGCTCGGCCTTGGTGTCCGGTCCGGTGCTCGCGCCGACATCGACGCAGATTCGGTCGCCCTCTTCCCAGCTCCGGACCGGCACCTGGATGGGACTGGTCGCCCGGGCCCGGCGCAGGGCCCGTTCCAGGGAGTTGCGATCCGAGCGGATCATCGAGGGCTCGCCGTTGACGATGGCCTGGGGCGTGAAGACCTGTCGCTCGCCGCGCAGGGAGGCGTAGGCCCGCTGCCGCGCCGTGAAGGCGGGCTGGGCATAGACGTCCTTCCAGCCGAGATAGTCCCAGTAGGTGATGGGGAAGGTCAGGGCGATCACGCCGGGCTCCCGGGCGAACTCCCCGAGTACCCGCGAGGCCGGCTGACAGGAGGCGCAGCCCTGGCTCGTGTAGAGCTCGATCACCACCGGGGTGCGCTCGCCCGCCTGGACCTGGGTCGCACCCGCCGCCAGGGCCCCGGCGGCGACCAGGAGGGCGAGGTGCAGGCCGACGGTTCGGCGCGGAAGGGATGGGGCGGCGCGGCTCATGGGATCAGGATACCGTCGCCGGGCCATTCCCCGTCATCACGGTCGCTCGATCCTCCGGCGCGCCGGCCGGGGCCGCGGCACCCGGGACCGGCGCGGGTTTGGGCTGCGCCTTGGGCTTGGGCAGCATCGCGGGACGCCAGCGCCGGTGCATCCAGAGCCACTGGCCGGGATTTTCGCGGATCCAGCCCTCGATCACCCGGGTCATCGCCTGCATCGCCCCCTGCACGTCGATGGCGCCCGCGGCGTCGCGCGGCAGGTCGAGGGGCGGCGTCAGTTCGAGATGGAAGCGGGTCCCGTCGCGGCGGATCACCCGCGCGCCGTGGACGGGACATTCGTAGTGGCGGGCGAGCTTACCCAGGAGCGGATTGACCAGCACCGGCTTGCCGAAGAACTCCACCACGACGCCGCGGGTGAAGTGCTGGTCGATGAGCTGGCCGAGATGGCCGCCGCGCTCCACCACGCCCTGCATGGCGAAGACCGCGCCCTGCCCGGCCGCCGCCAGGCCCCCCATGGTCTGGCGCCGGACCTCCTGCACCAGGCGGGCGGAGGCCGCGTCGTTGGGCGGGCGGAAGATCGCGGTGGCGTCGAGGCCGAACCGGGCCGCGCAGATCGCCGGCAATTCCCAGTTCGCCAGGTGGGCGGAGAAGATCAGGCCCGGCTTCCCGTCGTCGCGCAGGTCGGCGAAATGCGTCTCGCCCGCCACCGTGATCCGGCCGCCCGCCGAGAGATGGGCCGGATCGAGATCGAACAGCGTGTGGAGATGGGCGTATTCCGCCCCCGTGCGGCCGAGATTGTCCCAGGCTTCGCGGGCCAGGGCGCGGATCGCGGCCTCGTCCCGCTCGGGGAAGGCGGCGCGCAGATTGGCCGTCGCGATGCGGTGGGCCGGCAGGAAGGGGCCGATCGTCCGCACGACCCAGCCGCCGACCCGGCTCGCCCGCTCCGCCCCGAGGAGGCGCGCCAGCCAGAACAGTCCCCGGATCAGGGGAATCATGGCGAGGCCGGCCAGCCGCGGCAGGTTACGCTTCAGGACGAGGGCAAGGCGAAGCAAAACGAATCCCGTGACGCGGGGCGTCCCGGCGACGACCCTGGGCCCTGGCATAATTCATTTTGGTTCGGGAGGGCACCCGTGTGCGCCGCAACTCAGAGCGTCACGAGGATCTTGCCGAACACCTTGCGGGATTCCAGGCGCTCCAGCCCTTGCGCGAAATCCGCCAGGGGCAGGATCGTGTCCACCACCGGGGTGATGCCCTGCGCCATCTTTTCCATGGCGTCCCGGATATTGGCCATCGAGCAGCCGAACGAGCCGGTGATGCGGTACTGCTGCTGGAACAGCTGCATCAGGTTCATGGTGGTCGAGACGCCCGAGGTGGAGCCGCAGGTCACGAGCCGTCCCCCGCGCTTGAGGCAGAGGAGCGAGCCGTTCCAGGTGTCGGGCCCGACATGCTCGAAGACCACGTCGACGCCCTTGCGCTTGGTCAGCCGCCGGACCTCGCCCTCGAAGCGCTCCGCGCGGTAGTTGATGACGTGGTCGGCGCCCAGCGCCTTGGCCTTCTCGCCCTTGGCGTCGTCGCCCACCGTGGTGAAGACCGTGCAGCCGATGGCCTTGGCCATCTTGATCGCCGCCGTGCCGATGCCGGACCCGCCGGCATGGACGAGGATGCTCTCGCCCGGCTCCAGGCGGGCGTTGTCGAACAGCATGTGCTGCACGGTGCCGAAGGCCACGGGGGCGCAGGCCGCATCGGTGAAGCTGACCCCGTCCGGCATCTTGATCACGAGGCGGGCCGGCATGGTCACCCGCTCGCGGGCGAAGCCGTCGATGTGGAAGCCCATTACGCCCGAGACGTCCTCGCAGAGGTTGTCGCGACCCTCGCGGCAGGCCTTGCACCGGCCGCAGGTCTGGGCGCCGTACATCGCCACCCGGTCGCCCTCGGCCAGGCCCGTGACACCCTCGCCCACGCAGACGATCTCGCCCGAGGCCTCGGCCCCGACCGCCAGGGGCAGCTTGCGCTTGGCGAAGGCCATGCCGCGGAAGCCCCAGACGTCGATGAAGTTCAGGCCCACCGCGCGCACGCGGATCTGGACCTCGCCGGGACCGGGGGCCGCGGGCTCCGCGACATCCTCGAGGCGCAGGTCGCGGTCACCGTGGAGTTGGAGGGATTGCATCGGGTTTGCTTCCGTTCGCGGGGCGCCGCGGATGCCCCCACAGGGGCTGGGCGTTCATGCGCCTCTCGCTATCCTTCGCGGGACGAGGCATCAACCCGGCGGGCCGGCCTCACTCCGGCGACAGGTAGCGCCGTCGGGCCCAGCCGAGGATCGGGCCGGCCTTGACCCGGCACCAGGTCAGCCCGCTCGGGGTCTCGGCGGTGCAGCCGAAGCCGCGCAGGCGCGCGCCCGGCGGGGCCTGGCCGAGGGCGGGCGCGGCGGCGTCCGGCGTCTCGCGGATGCTCAGGGTCTCGCCGCGCGGGAGCCCGTCGACCCGGAACGCGTCGGCCGCGGCGGCGGGGCCGGCGGCGAGGAGCAGGAGGACCAGCGCGGCGGGAATCGGGGACATGGTCGGTTCGGCCTCAGGAGCGATGGACGCCCATCATCGCGGTGAGGCCGCCATCGACCGGCAGCACCGCACCGGTGATGTAGGCGGCGCCCTCGCCCATCAGGAAGGCCGCGAGGGCGGCGACGTCCTCCGGCCGGGCGAAGCGGCCGGCGGGGATCTGGCGCTCCATGCCGGCGCGGTAGGCGGCGTAGGGGGCCATCATCCCGGTGTCGATGAAGCCCGGCGCAATCACGTTGACGGTGACGCCGCGCTTGGCCGATTCCACCGCCAAAGTGCGGCAATACGCGATGAGGGCACCCTTGGTGGCGGCGTAGGCGGCGTTGCCGGGGTTGGCCCGCAGGGCCGCCACCGAGCCGATGGCGACGATGCGTCCCGCGCGCGCGCGGGTCATGCCCCGGACCAGGGACTTGGCCAGGCGCGTCAGCGACCAGAAGTTCACCTGCATGGCGGCCTCGGCCCGGTCCTGGTCCAGCATCGCCGCCAGGGCGTCGTAGGATTGGCCGGCATTGTGGACGAAGCCGTGGAAGCCGTCGCCGGCCTCGAGGTCCTCGCAGAACGCCTCGACGGCGGCGCGGTCGGCGAGATCCAGGGCCTGCGCGGAGATCGAGCGGCCGGGATGGGCCGCCGAGAGCGCCGCGACCAGCGCCTCGGCGGCCTCGGCGGAGGACCGGTAGGTGAAGGCGACGTCGTGGCCGGCGGCGACCAGCGCCCGCACGATGGCGGCACCGAGGCCGGAGGCGCCCCCGGTGACGAGGACGCGGCGGCCGGGCCCGGGGCTCAGGTCCGTTGTCATGCCGGCTCGTCCGCCAGCACGAGGCAGGTGTTCTGGCCGCCGAAGCCGAACGAGTTCGACAGCACCCGGCGCACCGGCACGTCCCGGGCCTCGGCCACGATGTCGAGGGGAATGGCGGGGTCGGGCACCGCGTAGTTGATGGTCGGCGGGATGCGCCCGTGCGCGATGGTGAGGAGCGAGATCACCGCCTCGACGGCGCCCGCGGCCGTGAGGGTGTGCCCGATCATCGACTTGTTGGACGAGACCGGCAGGGTGCGGATGCGGTCGCCGAACACGGCGGCGCAGCTCATCGCCTCCATCTTGTCGTTCTCCGGCGTCGAGGTGCCGTGGGCGTTCACGGTGTCGATGGCGTCGGGCGCCGTGTCGGCATCCGCCAGGGCGGCGCGGATCGCCGCGATGCCGGGGGCGCCGTCGGGGCTCGACCGGGTGCGGTGGAAGCCGTCGCCCTTCTCGCCGCAGCCGAGCACGTAGCCGAGGATCTTCGCGCCGCGGGCGCGCGCCGCCTCCGCGTCCTCCAGGACGAGGGCGCCGGCCCCCTCGCCCATGACGAAGCCGTCGCGGTTCTTCGAGAAGGGCTTCGAGGCGGCCTCGGGCGGATCGTTCTGGGTGGAGAGGGCCGAGAGCAGCGAGAAGCGGATCAGGGATTCGGGGTTCACCGAGCCGTCGGTGCCGATGCAGAGGGCGGCCGTGACCTCGCCGCGCCGGATCGCCTCGACGCCGAGCTGGATCGCGGTGGCGCCGGACGAGCACGCGGTGGAGAGGGAGATCGGCGAGCCCTTGGTGCCGAAGCGGTCGGCGATGTGGTCGGCCACCGTGCCGAAGATGAACAGGTCGTGCCAGGGGTCGAAGCGCCGGCTCGCGGCGGCGCGCTGCAGGTCCGTATAGGTGATCGGGCCGGTCTGGCCCGAGGCCTCGGCCAGGGCCTGCCGCTGCGGCCACTCGATCTCCACCGGGGGGACGGCGATGAACAGGGCGCCGGGGAAGTCGCCGGGCCGGCCGAGGCCCGACTGCGCGATCGCCTCGTCGGCGGCGGCTTCGGCGAAGCGCTGCGACAGGGCCGGTGCCACCAGGGGGTCGGTGTCGAGGAAGTCGACGGTGCCGGCGATGCGGGTGCGCAGGCCCCCCGTGGGGAAGCGCCGGATGGCGTGGATGCCGGACCGACCGGAGGTCAGCGCGGCCCAGTTGTCCGCCTGGCCCTGGCCGAGGGAGGTGACGATGCCGAGGCCGGTGACCGCCACCAGCGGCCGGCCTTTGGCGTCCCTGAGTTTGGCCTGCCGAAGGTTGGCCGCCGGTCCTCGGGCGTCCCTGACCTTGGCCTCACGGTGAGATTGGTTCGTCATCGCGCCGTCTTACACTCTTTTCGCCACCACCGGAGCCCGGGATCGCCCCGGGTCAGGCCGCCGTCACCCGGATCACGCCCTCGCCGCGGCGATGGCCCACCACCGTCACGGCGACCTCGCGCAGGCCCTTCTCGGCGACCAGCGCGGCCGCCAGGGCCGCGCCGAAGGGCGCCACCGTCTCGAGGGTGTGGCCGGTGAGATCGCCCAGAGCCGTCACGGGCACGCCCGGCGCCAGGCGCGCCAGGGCTGCGCCCTCCTCGGCCGTGACCGGGGCGACGCCGGTGGCACCGGCCAGGACGATCTCCGGTGCCTCGAGGCCCGTCGCCGCCCAGAGGGCCGCGAGGCTGGCCTCGGTGCTGCCCTCCCTGCGCGTCGTGCGGTCGCTCGCCACCGGGCAGAGGCGGGCCAGCGCCCGGGCCCCGCGGGCGGCGGCGTGCTCGGCCGCCTCCAGCACCAGGAAGGCGGCGCCACTGCCGAGGATGAAGCCGGCCTCGTCCGCCGGGGTCCGGTCGAAGACCGGGCGGAAGTCGCGGGCGCGCAGGAAGCCGCCCATCTCGTGGATGACCATGACGTCGGGCCGCTCGGCGCTGTAGGAGCCCCCCACCAGCATGCAGTCCACCTGGCCGGAGGCGATCCGTGCCTGGGCGATGCGCAGGGCGTCGGTGCCGGCGGCCTCCTCGCCCATGAAGGTGCGGGACGCCCCCGTGACCCCGTGGACGATGCCGATATTGCCGGCGAGCAGGTTCGAGAGCTGGGCCAGGAACAGGGTCGGGCGCAGGTCGTTCTGCAGGTGCTCGTTGAGGTAGGCGCCCGGATCGGCGGCCTCCCGCAGGCCGGTCAGGATGGCGCCGTCCACCGCGGTGTCGCGCTCGCCGCCGCCGGCCGAGACCACGAGGTGCATGCGGCCCTTGAGGTCGGCATCCCCCTTCACCCCGGCGGAATCGAGGGCGAGCCCGGCGGCGTAGACGCCCAGGCGCTGCCAGGGCTCCATCTGGCGCTGGTCGGACTTCTTCGGGATCTGGCCGTCGAGGGCCAGGGGCGCCACCGGGTGCACCGTATACGGCGCGAAGGTCTCGGTGTCGGTGCGCGCCGGCGCACCCGCCCCGAGGGCCGCGAGATGCGCCGCGAGGCCCTCGCCCGCGCAGGAGACGAGGCCGATGCCGGTGACGACGACGTCGCGCGAACTGCTCATCTCACCCCGTCGCTCATCTCTGGACCCTCATCGCCTCAGACCCGGCCTCAGACTCGGCCGCACGGTCACGCGGGCTCGCCCGTGAGATCGAACAGGCCGATCTTCCGGGCCCGCTCGCGCATCGGCCCGTCGAGGCCGGCCGGGAACGGCATGGTGCGGAAGCGCAATTCGGCATTGGCCAGCGGCTTGCCGTCGTGCTGGATCGCCGCCTTCGTCACCGCGTAGCCCGAGCCGTCATGTTCGAGGCTGGCCGCGATCTGCAGCTCGGCGCCCGGGCCGACGAAGGACCGGAAGCGCGCCTTGTCGACCCCCATCAGGAACGGCATCTGCCGAAATCCCAGATGGGCGAGCACGAGGTAGCCCGAGGCCTGGGCCATGGTCTCGGTGAGCAGGACGCCCGGCACCAGCGGGTGGTCGGGGAAGTGCCCCTCGAAGACCGGGCTCGCCATCGGCACGCGGGCCAGGGCCTCGATGCGGCCGGCCTCGCGGTCGAAGCGGGTCACGGCGTCGATCATCTCGAAATATTCGAGGCGCATGGCGTCCTGGGTCCCGGGGGCGAAGGGGCGGCGTCGGGCTCCCGGGGCTTCCCGGGCGGACCGGCTTCAGGCCTTGGCGGCCTTCTCGGCGACCAGGGCGTCGATGCGGGCGCAGAGGTTCTTCAGGACGAAGTACTCCTCGGCCGGCACCTTGCCCTCGTTGACCTCCTGGGTCCAACGCTCGAGGGGGAGCTTGATGCCGAAGGCCTTGTCCACCGCGAAGGCGATGTCGAGGAAGGCGAGCGAGTCGATCCCGAGATCGTCGATGGCGTGGCTCTCGGGGGTGATCGTGTCCCGCGGGATGTCGGCGGTGTCGGCGATGATGTCCGCGACGCGATCGAAGGTGGCGGTGTGGGTCTGGTCGGACATGCGTTCTCGCCGTGTGACTGGGTATCCCGCCGGATTCGGCCCGTGCCGATCGGGGGCCGGAGCGATCCGGCGCATGATGCCCGGTGCCCCCGGTCGCGCAGCATGCCCCGTGGGCCGGCGCTGCCGCCGCCCTGGACAGTGAAGGCGGTCCCTTACACGAGGGGGTCAGGAGGGGCAACCGTAGCCATCACGGCGTCGCGATCCGGCCGGCGCCTCCATTCCGATCCCGCGGCGATGGACTAGATGCAGGAGCAGGACGTGGTCGCCGCGGCCACGCCGCACGAGGTCGAACAACACGATGGTCCAGCTTCCCTCCGTGACGCCGGCCGGCACGCCGCCCGCGGGCGCGCCCGACCCGCGCCCGCTTCCCGATCATCCGCCGCGTGCGGGGACGCACCCGCTGTCGGGTTCGGCGCAGAGCCTCGCGCGCCTCGCCCTGTTCCTCGCCCTGGCGGGCCTCGGGATCTGGGTCCTGCACCACTTCATCCCGGCCCTGGTCTGGGCGGTGATCCTGGCGATCGCCCTCGGGCCCCTCTACGCCCGCGCCGAGCGGCGCTGGCCGCCGGGCCGGCACAACCTGCTGCTGCCGCTCCTCTTCACCGCGGCGGTGGCCCTGGTCTTCCTGATTCCCCTGGTGGTGCTGGGCGTGCAGGCGGCGCGGGAGGCCCACGACGTGGTCGCCTGGGCCCGCTCCTTCGAGAAGTCCGGCATCCCGGTGCCGGACTTCCTGGGCCACCTGCCCTTCGGCGCGGCGCAGGCGCAGGCCTGGTGGGGGGAGAACCTGAGCCACCCGGCCGCCGGCTCGGAGCTCCTGCACCGCTTCGACAATTCCTCGGTGATCGGGGTGACCCGCAGCCTCGGGGCGCAGATCGTCCGGCGCGTGGTGCTGTTCGGCTTCACCCTCGTGGCGCTGTTCTTCCTGTTCCGCGACGGCCGGGCGGTCGCCGCGCAGGTGCTGGCCGCCAGCGCCAAGCTGTTCGGCCCCCGCGGCGAGCGGGTGGCGCGACAGATGGTGGCCTCGGTCCACGGCACCGTGGACGGCCTGGTCCTGGTCGGCCTCGGCGAGGGCGTGCTCCTGGGGATCGTCTACTACTTCGCCGGCGTGCCGCACCCGGTGCTGCTCGGGGCCCTGACGGCGGTGGCGGCGATGATCCCGTTCGGGGCGCCCCTGGTCTTCGGCCTCGCGGCCGCGATCCTGCTCGCCAACGGCGCGGTGGTGCCGGCGGTGGTCGTGGTGGCGGCGGGCTTCGTCGTCACCTTCGTGGCGGACCACTTCGTGCGTCCGGTCCTGATCGGCGGCACCACGCGCCTGCCCTTCCTCTGGGTGCTGCTCGGCATCCTCGGCGGCGTCGAGACCTTCGGCCTCCTCGGGCTGTTCCTCGGCCCGGCCGTGATGGCGGCGCTGATCCTGCTCTGGCGGGACTTCACGCAGGGCGCGCCGATGGAGCCCGCGGGGGCCTGAGCCCGGGGACCTGAAGGCCGCCCCCGTCGGATCGGGCCTGGGCGCGGGGACGCGCGGTGGACCGCTACCAGCGGAGGAGGCGCGGCCCCAGAACCGCTCCCGCGAGGGTGCACAGCGCGATCGTCCCGCCGTACCAGACGGCGACGAACGGGACGGTGTCGTCCATGCAGTGCAGCGAATAGCCGACGGCGCTCACGGCGCCGGCGGCGAGGCCCACCAGGGCGCCTGCCCGAACCAGGTCCGTCGGCGCCCCGAACCGGCGGACCGCCCAGGTCACGACGGCGAAGGGAACGACGGCGATCAGGGGAATCGAGACCAGGCATTCGAGCCAGGCATGGCCCGAGATTTGGCCGTGCCAGTGCGCGCGGGGCATCGTCGCCAGGCTGGCCCCGGCCAGCGCCGCCACCACGACGAACGGCAGGGCGGCGATCCCGAGATGGACGCGGCTCTCCCCGCCCGGACGGGCGACCCGGGCGAGATACCGGATCGCGAGGCCCCCGACCGCGGCCGCGAAGGCGAGCTTGAAGGCGAGGAACAGCAGCGGGCGGCCCTGCATCAGGCCGGGGCGGAGGCCGAGGACGGCGAGCGCCAGGCCGAGCGCACCCGCGGCCCCCACGGCCACGGCCAGTCCGAGCCGCCGGGTCATCCCGGAGCTCCGAACCGGTTCGCGCTCGAAGCTGCGTCCCAGGAGGCCGATGAGGTCGTCCGTCTTCATCGCACCGTGCCTCCGACGCGTTTCGCCAACGCCTTCAGGCCGCGATGGACGCTCACCTTGATCGCCGTTTCGGACATGCCGGCGCGCGCCGCGGCCTCGGCGGTGCTCAGGCCGTCGACCTTCGTCGACCGGATCGCGTTTCGCATCTTGAGCGGCAGGAGCGCGAGCAGGCGCTCGACATCGAGGGAGCTCTCCGCCGCGACGTGGTCGCCCTGGACCAGCAGCACGCCGGCATCCTCGACGGGGACGTTCGCCGCGGCCGAGCGCGTATGCCGAAGATGGTCGATCAGCTTGTAGCGGGCGATGGCGTGGATCCAGGGCGTCACCGGCTGCGTGACGTCATAGGTGTGCCGCCGCGTATGGATCACCATCAGGGTTTCCTGGACCAGGTCCTCCGCCTCGGTGTCCGCCCGCCCGGACCGAACCAGCTTGCCTTTGTAGTACGCGCGCAGGTGCGAACCGAGGCGCTCGAGGAAGCGCCGGTAATCGACGGCGCTCCCCGCGAGGCTGGCGACGAGCAGACCGCGCAGTTCGCGTTCCGCCGGGGACACGGCAGCGAGACGCGCGGACTCCCGACGAACGGCTTCATCCCGACCCGGTTCATTTCGAACCGGTTCATTTCGAACCGGTTCATCCCGAGCCGATTCGTGGCCGCCGAGCGGAAGAACGAAGGCCCTCGCATCAGTCCCCACCCCGCAGACCTCCTCACGACCACGACGCGGTGCCGCCCGAGAGGCATGTTCCGAGGGGGCATGTCCCGCGGTGCATGTCCCGCGGCGCATGTCGTCCGGCGATCCGCTTACCACGGCCGGCCCCTGAGTCGCGACACGGACGCGCTCCCACCGCTCGAACGGGATGTCCGCACGCGCGGCCCGAAAGGTTACTGCGCGCCCGGCATGCCCTCGCGTACAGGCATGTGCCGCGCGCGATTGCCAATCAGGGGTGGTATTCCTAAACCCCAGCCGGGTTCGGTCGGACGGGCGGGCAGGGCAACCTCGGAGCCCTGCCGCCGGGAGCTTCCGGATCCCGCGACAGGGCGTCGCCGACCGTCTCCGGGCAGGTGTCCTGTCCGATCCGGTGACGGCGTCGGCCTCGCGCCCGGCCGTCCAGCCATCGATTCTCCCACAGTGCAGCCCTGTCTTGGAGTGCAGCCATGATCGCGGTGATCCCGAACTGGCATCCGCTCGCGGTCCATTTCACGGTCGCTCTCCTCCTCACGAGCAGCGGCCTCTTCGCCCTCGGGACCATGCTGGGCACGCGGCCGAGCGGCGGGGCGCTCACGACCACCGCCCGCTGGAACCTCGCGATCGGCATCGGGATCACGGTCGCGACCCTCGCCACGGGCTGGTGGGCCTACAACACGGTCGCGCACGACGCGGCCTCGCACCGGAACATGACGATCCACCTTCGCTGGGCCGTGGCCACCGCGCTGGTCTTTCTCGCCGCCGGGGGCGTCGCCTGGTCGGAGCGCCGGAAGCCCGCCGGAGCGGGCCTCGTGCTGCTGGTGTTGCTGGCGGGCGGTTCGGGCGCGCTCGCGGTGACCGGCTGGCTCGGCGGCGAGAACGTCTACCGCTACGGCCTCGGCGTCATGGCCCTCCCGAAATCGGGCGACCACGTCCATCCCGGCGGCGGCGACCATGGCGATGGGCAGGGCCACACGCATGACGACCAGGCACATGAGGGCTCGGCGCATGAGGACCCCGCGCATGGAGGCCCCGCGCATGGAGGCCAAGCGCATGGAGGCCCCGCACATGACCACACTCCGACGGACGGCGCAGCCACGCCCGAGGCGGTGAGCGGGGCCGATCCGGTCCCGGCCCCGGCCCCGGCCTCACCTGCCACCCCACCTGCCACCCCGCACGACCATACGCCTTGACCGTCCCGCCGCCTGCTGCGTCGCCCGCCCGGCCGACCCCGTCCCGGAATCAGCTTATGGCAAAAACACAACACAGGGTTGTTTCTTCGGACAATTGCAGCCTGGTGGATTGCCGGTCCCGCCGGGCCGTGGAATGGTTCGTCAACATTGGGCAGGAATCCTGATCAGTGGTCTTCGTGCGCACCGTGATGCTGGCCGTCCTCGCTTCGGCCTTGGCCTGGACCCTGGCCTGGACCCTGGCTTGGGCCTTGCCCATCGGCCCGGCCGCGCCGTGCGCGATGGGTCCTCATGCCGCCACGGCCGACCACCGGGGCTCCGAGGCCGCCGCACCGAGGTCCCATGCCGATCACGGGCGGGCCTCGCTGGGGCCCGACACGCCGGACAGTGCGCCGCACGCCGCGCTTCAGGCGCCGTCGGAGGCCGGTCCGTCCGCGACCGCCGGCGATGACGATGACGATTGCCCGGGTCGCCCGCACCGTTCGAAGCGCCCGGCCTGCCCGTCGCCCTGCTGCCCCCTCGCCTGCCAGGCCGCGCTGCCGATGACGGCCTGGATCGGCACGCCCCTGGAGGGCGCGCCCGCCGACCCCGTGCTCATCGGACGGGCGGACGGGGCTGTCGCCGCGCCTCCGTTCCGGATCGAGCGACCGCCGAGGCTCGCGGCCTGACGCGCGGGCGGTCCTCGCGACCGCCGACGGCCGGTCCGGCAGGACGGCCCCCTCACCTCATCGCCTCGGTGCCCCGCTCGGGCGCGACCCCGTCGTCGGCATCGGCCGTGCGGCCTGCGGCGCCTCGTCCGCGGCCCTCCGCCTCAGTTCGGGAAAGACAAGATGTTCAAGTTGCCGAGACCGGCCGCGCTCGCGGCGGTCCTGCCGCTCGCCGGCTGCCTGCCCGCCCCCGTGCCCGTCGGGCTCGTCCTGCCCTCCGACCCGAACCTGACGGTCCCGCCCCCGCACTACGCGAAGGCCACGCAGGGCGTGAAGGATTTCGGCGTGGTCGAGACCAAGGACTGGCGGGAGCTCAACCGGCAGGTGAACCCGCAGGCGACGGGCGGCGGCAAAACCGACAGGCCGGGCATGACCGGCATGGGCGACAAGCGCGATGCGGGAGGCCGCTGATGGTCCGTCGCTGTAACCCGATCGATGCCCCGCCCGGACTTACCGGCATGGGACGCAACACGACCACGCCGGGGGAAGCCGGGACGACGGGGCGCACGCCGGGGGGCGCCGTTCGGGGGCGCCCCGGGCGTGTCGCCGGGAGCTTGACCGGTCTGGCCCTGCTGCTGGGCGGCTGCGCGAGCGTCTCGCCCGATGCTGGCGTGTCGGTCGCCCGCACCTACGCCGCGCTCGAACTCGGCAAGGACATCGTCAAAGCGGGCGACCAGGGAATCGCGCCGGGCGCGGAAGCCCGGGTGGAGGCGCTGCTGCGGCGTCCCCTCACGGCGGATGGCGCCGTCCAGGTCGCGCTCCTCAGGAACAGGGGCCTGCAGGCCGCCTTCAACGGCCTCGGAATCTCCGAGGCGCAGTACGTTCAGGCCACGCTGCCGCCGGCCCCGAGCGTCTCGATCACCCGATGGGGGCTCGGGTTCAACGCGGAGATCGAGCGCTCCGTGGCCGCCAGCGTGCTGGACCTGGCGACGCTGCCGGCCCGGGCCGAGATCGCCGGCCAGCGCTTCCGGGCCGACCAGTACAACGCGGCGAACGAGGTCCTGAAACTCGCCGGCGAGGCCAGGCGCCAGTTCTACCGCACGGTGGCGGCCAACCAGGCCGTCGCCTTCCTCGAACAGTCGCTGGCGGGCGCCGAATCCACCTCGATCCTGACCCAGCAACTGGGCGAGACGGGTGCGCTCGGCAAGCTGGAACAGGCGCGCGAGCATGCCTTCTACAGCGAGCTGGGGGCCCAGCTCGCGAAGGCGCGTGTCCAGCAGCGGGCGGAGCGGGAGCGCCTGACCCGCCTGCTCGGCCTCTGGGGCCGGGAGATCGATTTCCGCCTCCCGAAGGGCCTGCCCGCGCTGCCCAAGCGCCTCGTGGACGGGCGCGGCCTGGAGGCGGAGACGGTGCGGCGGCGGGCCGACGTGCAGGCCGCCCGCTTCGAACTGCAGTCGCTCGCCGGGCAGTTCGGCCTGGTCCAGGCCACCCGCTTCGTCAGCGTCTTCGACCTGGGTTTCGCCAACCAGTACGCCCGCTCGCGGACGTTCGAGGGCGGTGCGTCTCCGAAGGTCGACAAGGACAGCCTGAACGGGTTCTCGGCCGACCTGACCATCCCCCTCTATGATTTCGGCACGACGGCGGTTCAGGGCGCGCAGGAGAGCTATCTCGCCGCGGCGAACCGGCTGGCGGAGCGTGCGGTGAACGCGCGGTCCGAGGTCCGCGAGGCCTACCAGCGCTATCGCGGCCAGTACGACATCACCCGACACTACCAGACGAGCGTCCTGCCCCTGCGCAGGACGATCCAGGACCAGGCCCTGCTCCAGTACAGCGGCATGCTCCTGGACGTCACGACGCTGATCATCGACGCCCGTGCCAGGATCCTGAGCAACATCCAGGCGATCGAGGCGCAGCGCGACTTCTGGATCGCGGCGACCGACCTCAAGGCGGCGACCGTCGGCGGCGGGTTCTCGGCGGAGAATTTCGGCGGTGAGGCCGCCGGCGGCACCCCGGGCGAGAGCCTCGCCGTCGGGACGCCCGGCGGTTGAGCCCCGCCGCCCCGCCGCCCCTGACACTCGGAGAAGCATCATGACCGACATCTCGCGCAGAGGAATCCTGGGAGCGGGCGGCCTCGTGCTCGCCGGCACGTCGCGGATCAGCGGACGGGCCGAGGCCGCGGGTCTGCCGGAGGCCCCGATCATGGACAAGGCGACGATGCAGCCGCCGCTCTATCCGACGAGCGGGCCGGACTACCAGCCGGTGGTGACGCTCAACGGCTGGACGCTGCCGTGGCGCATGCGCGGCGACTGGAAGGAGTTCCACCTGGTCGCCGAGCCGGTGGTGCGCGAGATGGCACCCGGCATGAGCGCGCGGCTCTGGGGCTATAACGGGCAATCGCCGGGCCCCACCCTCGAGGCGGTCGAGGGCGACAAGGTCCGCATCTTCGTCACCAACCGCCTGCCGGAGGCGACGGCCGTGCACTGGCACGGTCAGACGCTCCCCAACGGCATGGACGGGGTCGCCGGGCTGACCCAGCCCGGCATCCCGCCGGGCAAGACCTTCGTCTACGAGTTCATCCTGCGGCGCTCCGGCACCTTCATGTACCACCCGCACTCGGACGAGATGGTCCAGATGGCGATGGGCATGATGGGCTTCTTCGTCGTGCATCCGCGCGACCCGGCCGAGCGGCCGGTCGACCGCGACTTCGTCTGGATGCTGAACGCCTACGACATCGAGGCCGGGTCCTACGTGCCCAAGGTCAACACGATGCTCGACATGAACATGTGGTGCTTCAACAGCCGCGTGTGGCCCGGCATCGATCCCCTGGTCGTCCGTCAGGGCGACAAGGTCCGGATGCGCTTCGGCAACCTCACCATGACCAACCACCCGATTCACGTCCACGGCTGCGACTTCAAGGTCACCGGCACGGATGGCGGCTGGATCGACCCGCGCGCTCAGGTGCCGGAGGTGTCGGTCGACGTCGCCGTGGGACAGATGCGGGTCATCGAGTTCAATGCCGACAACCCGGGCGACTGGGCCCTGCACTGCCACAAGTCGCACCACACCATGAACGCGATGGGCCATTCGGTCCGGACGTATATCGGCGTCGACCTGAAGCGCACGGCCAAGCAGATCCGCGCGATCGCGCCCGGCTACATGCCGATGGGTTCCACGGGCGGCGGCATGATGACCGAGATGGAGATGCAGCTGCCGGAGAACACGCTGCCGATGATGACCGGCACCGGCCCGTTCGGCTCCGTCGAGATGGGCGGGATGTTCACGGTCCTGAAGGTGCGGCCCGGACTGGCGGCCGGCGATTATCGCGATCCGGGCTGGTACCAGCACCCGGAAGGCTCCGTGGCCTACGCCTGGACCGGCGATCCGATGCCCGAGCCGGCGCGCGCGCCGGACACGCCCAAGGGCCGGAAGGCGCGCCAGACCGACCTCCGGGCCGTGGATCCGCGCACGCGGCGCACCGCGTCCCGCGCGGGCCGCCACGAGCCCTGAGCGGGCGGCCGTAGCGTCGCCCGCGCCCGCGGCCGGCCGCCCTGGGGCGGCCCGGGCAAACCCGTTCGGACCGGGCGCGATCCCGTCCGGAATCCACCGCCCCGGTCGCCGCTCCGCCCGCGCGGGCCGGCCCGGCGCTTCGATCCTTTGAAGGAGAACCCACCATGAAACGCAAGATTTCGACACGCAAGATTTCGACACGCCAAATTTCGCGCGCCGTCCTCGCGACGGCCTTCCTGGCGGTCGCGATGCCCGCCTGGGCGCAATCCGTGAAGGGGACGGTGACCAAGCTCGACCCGGCCGCCGGCAAGGTGACCCTCGACCATGCCGCGATCCCGAAGCTCGACATGGACGCGATGACGATGGCGTACCGGGTCAAGGACCCGGCGATGCTCAAGGACCTCAAGGCCGGCGACGCGGTCGATTTCGAGATCGCCGAGACCGGCGGCGCCTACACCGTCACGCAGATCCGCAAGGCGAAGTAACGCCCCGGTCAGGGGCCCTCGCACGCGGGCGAACCCGCCTCGGTGCGAGGGCCGTCGAGCCTTGAAATGGAGCAACGATGCGACGCTTGATCCTGTCCACCGCGCTCGCGACCGCCCTCGTCGGCGCGGTCGCGCCTCCCGCCGGTGCCCAGCCCGCCAAGGGCGCGCCCGCAGCCCTGGAGCGGGCGCGCGAGACGATGGCGACCCGGTTCCGGGACACGAAGCTGACCGGCGACCCGGACCGGGATTTTGCCGCCTTGCTGATCGCCGGCTTCGAGGAGACGCTGTTCCTCGCCCAGACGGAGCTCGACTACGGCGGCGACCCGGAGCTGCGCGCGGTCGCCCGGAAGATCCAGGACGAGCAACAGGCGCGGATCGACGCGCTGAAGCAGTGGCAGCTCCACCGTCGCGAGGCGGGCGAGCGGGCGCAGCCCGACCCGACGCCGTCGGGCGAAGGCCCCCCCGACCGGCCGGCCGAGGCGGCGGCGACCAAGACCCAGCCCGCATCGCCCCCCGCACCGGCGGCTTCCGCGAACGCGCCCCTCGTGGCCGCGACGGTGAAGAAGGTGGACGCCGCCGCCGGCAAGGTCACCCTCGACCACGCGGCCATCCCCAATCTCGGGATGGACGCCATGACGATGGCCTACCGGGTGCAGGACCCGGCCCTGCTCAAGGGCCTCACGCCGGGCGAGGCGGTGCGGTTCTCCGCCGAGCGCCTCAACGGGTCCCTCGCGGTGACGCGGATCCAGAAGGCGCGGTGAGCGCCGGGGGCGAACGCCCCCCGGCGGCCCGGTGACGGCGATCCGTCCCTGGTCGCGAACCAGCGGCCGGTGCTCCGAGGCTGTCCCGACGTCGCCGCCGCGGGCCAGTCCCCGCTCGCGGAAGGACCGGCCCGGGACCGCGGTCTGGCCGCCTCAGACGTCGAGGTTGGCGACGCTGAGGGCGTTGTCCTGGATGAACTCGCGGCGGGGTTCGACCACGTCGCCCATCAGCTTCACGAACAAGTCGTCGGCGTCCTGGGTGTCCTTGACCCGCACTTGCAGCAGCGAGCGCACGTCGCGGTCGAGGGTGGTTTCCCAGAGCTGCTGGGCCGTCATCTCGCCGAGGCCCTTGTAGCGCTGGAGCTGCAGGCCCTTGCGGCCGAAGGCCATCACCGCCTCGAACAGGCCGACGGGCCCGTGCAGGGTGGTCTCGTCGCCCTTGCGTGCGTAGGTGACGGGCTGGTCGTAGATCTCGCGCAGGGCCTCCGCCCGGTCGGCGAGGCGGCGCGCTTCCTGGGAGGCCAGGAGCGAGGCGTCCAGGGTCGCCACCTGGCGCACGCCGCGCAGGGTGCGGCTGAGGACGTAGCCGCCCTCCGCGACGGAGCCTTCCCAGCCGCGCTCGATGTCGTCGGCGATCCGGTCCATGCGCCGGGCGACCTCCTCGGCCAGTCCCTCGGCCTCGGCCTGGGCCTCGTCGACATTGGCCCGGAAGGCGCCGGCGATCAGGGCCTGCTCGACCACGGCACGGTCGTAGCGGGTGTGGAGCGCCTGCATCAGGCTGCGGAACTGGCGGGCCTCCTCCACCAGGGACTTCAGCTGCGCGCCGCCGAACTCGGTGCCGGAGGCGAGGCGCAGCACGGCGCCCTCGACGCCGGCGTCGATGAGGTAATCCTCCAGCGCCCGCTCGTCCTTGAGGTAGAGCGCCGACTTGCCCTTGGCGGCTTTGTAGAGGGGCGGCTGGGCGATGTAGAGGTGCCCGCGCTCGATCACCTCCGGCATCTGCCGGAAGAAGAACGTCAGCAGCAGGGTGCGGATGTGCGAGCCGTCCACGTCGGCATCCGTCATGATGATGATGCGGTGGTAGCGCAGCTTCTCGGGGTTGAAGCCCTCGCGGTCCGTGGAGGAGCGGCCGATGCCGGCGCCCAGCGCCGTGATCAGCGTGCCGATCTCGGCCGAGGACAGCATCCGGTCGGCGCGCACCCGCTCGACGTTGAGAATTTTTCCGCGCAACGGCAGAACGGCCTGGAAGGTGCGGTCGCGGCCCTGCTTGGCCGAGCCGCCGGCGGAATCCCCCTCCACCAGCAGGATCTCGCACTTCGAGGGATCGCGCTCCTGGCAATCGGCGAGCTTGCCCGGCAGCGAGGCGATGTCGAGGACGCCCTTGCGGGTCACGGTCTCGCGGGCCTTGCGCGCCGCCTCGCGGGCGGAGGCCGCCATGATGACCTTGGCCATCACCGATCGGGCCAGCGCCGGGTTCTCCTCCAGCCAGTTCGAGAGGCCCTCGTTGAGGACGTTCTCCACGGCCGGGCGCACCTCGGAGGAGACGAGCTTGTCCTTCGTCTGCGAGGAGAATTTCGGGTCCGGCACCTGCACCGAGATGACGGCGGTGAGGCCCTCGCGGCAATCCTCGCCGGTGAGCGAGATCTTTTCGCGCTTGGCGATGCCCGAGGACTCGGAATAGCCGGTGATCTGCCGGGTCAGGGCCGCGCGGAAGCCGGCCATGTGGGTGCCGCCGTCGCGCTGCGGGATGTTGTTGGTGAAGGGCAGCACGGTCTCGTTGAACGAGTCGTTCCACCACAGGGCGACCTCGACGCGGATGTTGTCGCGCTCGGCCCGCACCATCACGGGCTTCTGCATGCCCTCGATGGGTTTGCGCGAGCGGTCGAGGTAGCGCACGAACGCCTCGATGCCGCCCTCGTAGAACAGCTCCTCGCGCTTGTGCTCGGCGTGGCGCGCGTCGGTGAGCACGATGCGCACGCCGGAATTCAGGAAGGCGAGCTCGCGCAGGCGCTTCTCCAGCGTCGCGTAGTCGAACTCGATCATCGTGAAGGTTTCGGTCGAGGGCAGGAACGACACCTCGGTGCCGCGCCGGCCGTTGCCGTCGCCCACGATCACCAGGGGCGAGACCGCGTCGCCGTGGCGGAACTCCATCGCGTGCTCCTGGCCGTTGCGCCAGATGCGCAGGCGGAGCCATTGCGAGAGGGCGTTGACCACGGAGACGCCGACGCCGTGCAGGCCGCCGGAGACCTTGTAGGAGTTCTGGTCGAACTTTCCGCCCGCGTGCAGCTGGGTCATGATGACCTCGGCCGCCGAGACCCCCTCCTCCTTGTGGATGTCGGTGGGGATGCCGCGGCCGTTGTCGGAGACCGTGACGGAGCCGTCGGCGTTCAGCGTGACGGTGACGAGGTCCGCGTGACCCGCGAGCGCCTCGTCGATGGCGTTGTCGACCACCTCGTAGACCATGTGGTGCAGGCCCGAGCCGTCGTCGGTGTCGCCGATATACATGCCGGGGCGCTTGCGCACCGCGTCGAGGCCCTTGAGGACCCGGATGGATTCCGCGCCGTAGGCATCGGCGGCGATGTTATGGGAGTTGTCGGACATGAACTTCCTCGGGCAGGCGGGCATTCAGGCCGGGCTTGCCGGCCCGGGCGGGGCTTGCCGGCCCAGGCCGGGCCCCCGCCACCTGCAATTCTTCTTGACCTACGCAATATAAGCATTTCGGCCGGAAAATGCATCTTTTCCAGGCCGTTTGGGGTTTGCGGAGACCCGATCATGGGGCGTCTCCCTTAACCACGCGTCAAGGGCGTAGCCCCACCTGCGCCGCCGTCCGGATCGGACGCCGATCGACGATCAGTCCGGCCCCCGGCGGGCATCGACGAGGCTCAGGCTCAGGTCCGGTCGACCGCGTTCGGCCAATCCCGCCGCCAGGACGTCGTGGTCGAAGTGAGGGTGGGGGAAACTGCCGGCAGCCGGGCGGAAGGTCACCTCCCGTCCAGCGCGCCCCTGGCTGTCCCCGGTGCACCGCAGGGGCGCGACGGGATCACCGTGGGCGAAGTCGATCGCATAGGCCTGACCGGCGTGCCAGATCCGGAGGCCGAACTGCTCCGAGAGGGCGTTGACGGACGCGACGCTGATCCGCGCCGTGTCACCCAGCCCGGGCGGCCCATCGTAGCGCGGCGGCTCCAAAATGCCCGGCGGTTCCAAGATGCCCGGCGGTTCCGAGACGCTCGCCTGGCCTGTGCGACGGCCACGGGCCTGGCTCTCCAGGATCGTCAGCCGTGTCTCGATCGCCGAGACGCCCGTCGCGGGGTCGCGTTCGAGAGGATCTGCGGCGCCGTTGTCCGAGATCGTGACCGAGCCGTCCCGGTTCAGGGTGACGGCCACCCGATCCGCCCCGGCCCGATCGAGGGCGTCATCGACGACGACGAAGACCAGATTGTGCAGACCCGTGCCGTCATCCGTCGCGCCCACGTACAGCGACGGTCGCCTGCGGACGGGGTCGAGCCCCCACAAGATCTGGATCGGATCCGTGAAGAAGTCATCCGGCGATAAGGGTCGACGTTTGTCGCTCATGGGTTTGCCTCCGCCCGAAAGTCGCGAACAAGGTCTCGCCGGGGTGGGAGCTTGCCGGAAAGACGACGAACCAAAACGAACAGGGAGAAAGACACTAAAACGGCGAGACGGATCGGGGCGGCTGCCGGTGTCCCGCTGTCGGTGCCCCCGCTCCGAGGTTCCTGTTCCCCGCAAGAGCCAAGCCCCTTGCGAGGCCGCTTGCGAGGCCCCTTGCAATGCCCTTTGCAAGAGCAAAATCCCATGCAAGAGCGAGGCCTCAATCCTGGAGGCTCACTCCTGCAGGAACGGGTTCGACACGCGCTCCTCGCCGAGCGTGCTGGTGGGGCCGTGGCCGGGGATGAAGGCGACGTCGTCGCCCAGCGGCAGGACCTTGTCCTTGATCGCCCGGATCAGCTGCTCGTGGCTGCCGCCGGGCAGGTCGGTGCGCCCGACCGAGCCCTTGAACACCACGTCGCCCACCAGGGCGAAGCGCGCGTCGCGGCTCATGAAGACCACGCTGCCGGGGGAGTGGCCGGGGGCGTGCAGGATGTCGAAGGCCAGGCCGCCGACCTCGACTTGGTCGCCGTCGGTGAGCCAGCGGTCCGGCGTTACGGCCCGGGCGGCGTCGATCCCGTAAGTGGCGCCGGTCTCCGGCAGGCTGTCGAGGAGGTAGCGGTCGGCCTCGTGCGGGCCCTCGATCGGCACGCCGAGCCGGTCCCGCAGCTCGGCCGCGCCGCCGGCATGGTCGATATGCCCGTGGGTGAGCAGGATCTTCTCGATGGTGATGCCCTGGGCGGCGATCGCCGCCTCGATCCGGTCGAGGTCGCCGCCCGGATCGACCACGGCGCCGACCTTGGTCTCGTCCGACCAGATCAGGGTGCAGTTCTGCTGAAAGGGAGTCACCGGAATGATTCCGGCGCGGGGCGTACCTGGCATCGCTGCTCTCGCGGGATGGCGCCGCGGCGGCGCGGACGGGCCGCCCGCCCCGGCAGGGGGTTGGCGCCGCTGCGGCGCCGGTGGGCCTGTCTAGCCCGAGATCGGCGCGGGCGCGAATCCGCCACGCCCGGGGCGGTCCCGGGCGTGGCGGCTCCGAGATCGCGGTCCTCGGGGCGCGGCTTCCAGGTCTCGGCTTCCAGCTCCCGGCTTCCAGGTCCGGACTTCCAGGTCTCGGCCCCCATGTCGCGCCCCCATGGTCAAACTTCGGCCTCGCCACGGGCCTAACGGAGCCTTAACCACGGTCCGGCCGCACGCCTCGCCGGGCGAGCCACCGTCCCCCTTCCCCATCCGGGCCCCTTGCGCACATGCTGAAAACCGCCTTCGTCGCCGCACGGGACCGGCAGCGCCTCGGGGAGATCGCGTCCGTCCTCATCGGCTTCGGCGTCACCAAAGTGGTCGAGCGCCTCGGCCTCGCCCAGGTGGCGCGCCTCGCCAAGCGCCGGACGCCGCAGGTGGACATCGCCCGCCTGTCGCAGCCCCAGCGCGTGCGCCGGGCGATCGAGACCCTGGGGCCGACCTTCGTCAAGCTCGGGCAGATCCTGGCGAGCCGCCCCGATCTCCTGACGCCGGAATGGACCGAGGAGCTGGAGAAGCTCCACAGCCAGGTCTCGCCGATCCCGTGGGAGCGCATCCGGCCCCAGCTCGAGGAGGATCTCGGGGCGCCTCCCGCGGAGATCTTCGCCGAGTTCGACACCACGCCGCTGGCCGCCGCCTCCATCGCCCAGGTCTACCGCGCCCGCCTGCAGACCGGCGAGGAGGTGGTGGTGAAGGTGCTGCGCCCGGGCCTGCGCAAGACCATCGAGGCGGACCTGCGCCTGATGGGCCACGCCACCCGCATCGTCGTGGACGAGTGGCCGGAATTCGGGCGCTACCAGCCCCAGGAGCAGATGCGCCACCTCGCCAGCGGCCTCTACGGCGAGCTCGACCTCATCAACGAGGCGCGCAACTGCGAGACCATCGCGGCGATCTTCGCCGACCGCGACGACATCGTGGTGCCCAAGATCCACTGGGAATGGACCTCCGAGCGGGTGCTCGTGCAGGAATTCGTGCACGGCATCCCGCCCAACGACCATGCCCGCCTGGACGCCGCCGGCTACGACAAGGTGCTGCTCGCCCAGAAGGGCACCGACGCCTTCCTGCAGATGGCCCTGATCGAGGGCGTGTTCCACGCCGACCCGCATCCCGGCAACATGCTGATCATGCCGGACAACCGGATCGGCTTCATCGATTTCGGCATCATCGGGCGCCTGTCCCAGCGTCGGCGGACCCAGCTCCTGATGCTGATCGGCGCGATGCTCAAGGAGGATTCCGACGGGCTGATGGCGGTGCTCCTCGACTGGAGCGGCTCGAGCAACCCGGACCTGACCAAGCTGGAAGCCTCGTCGCAGGCCTTCGTCGCCCGGCACACCGGCGCGACCCTCGATTTCGGAGCCCTGCTCACCGACTTCATGACCATGGCCCGCGAGAACGACCTTGCCATGCCCACCGACCTCGCCATCCTGTTCAAGGGGCTGGTGACGGCCGACGGCGTGATGCGCCAGCTCGACCCCGGCTTCGACCTGTTCTCGGCCGCCGGCCCCACCGTGAAGCGCAAGCTCGCCTCGCAGTTCTCGATCAAGGGCCTGACCCGCAAGGTCGAGGCGGTGGGTGCCGGCCTGTTCGGCGCGGCCTCCGAGCTGCCGACCCTGATCCACCTGATGCTGGTGCGCCTGAAGCAGGGCCGCGTCACCGTCGAGATCGAGCTGAAGGGCATCGAGAAGCTCACCCGCGGCATCGAGCGCGCTGCCGCCCGCATCGCGGTGGCGCTCATCGTCGCCGCCTTCGCGACCCAGCTCGCCCCCCGCTTCATGGACCTCGGCACGCCCGCCTTCATCACCGTCGGCGCGGTGGTCTGCGTGATCGGGATCGGCTGGCTCGTGCTGCTGGGCCGCAACAAGTAGCGAGTCGGGCGATCCTCAGGACGTCGCGGCGGGTTCGGCCGCGCGGGGGCGGACGCCGGACTCATCCACCGTCGCCCGCGCCTTCGACAGGTCGTGGGCGTTCTGGAGGTTGAGCCAGAAGTGCGGTGCCGTCCCGAAGCGGACGCCGAGCCGGATCGCGGTATCGGCGGTGATGCCACGCCGCCCGCGGATGATTTCGGAGACGCGATGGGCCGGGACCCCGATTTCCGCCGCGAACTGCCGGGCGGAGAGGTCGAGCGGCGTCAGGTATTCCTCCACGAGGATTTCGCCGGGATGAGTGCGGATGCGGGCCATGGTCGATCGCCTGTGCGGTCTCGCGATCCTGTCCTCGGTCCTGATGTTTGAAAAGGCCTGCCGCCGAACAGCAGAGGGTCTGCCAGTGGCGACGATCGGACGACTGACCGCGGCATCGGTCGGGGCGACGGCATGCCGGCCGCGGACCGCGTGCGACGCCCGCGAACCGGAGGACAGAGCGTCGAAAACGCCCAGCGGATCGTTTCCTTGAGGTTGTAAAATTCGCGCTTGAAATTACCTGAAGTTGGTAAGCCCGCGTGGGCTGCGAACGGAAGGAAGCGTGCACCATGGCTGATCGCGCGGTCAGGAAGACCGGAAAGAACGCTCAGGGCGACATCACGACGTTGTGTAACGACGGGGACGCGTGGTCGCCGCGTCGGAAGCCCGATGCCATCAACGACATCGAGTCCGGGCTCCATACCTATCATGTGCCCTGGATCAACGGACGGACCGAGATCCGGGTCGTCCAGGGGCCGAACGGCAAGTACCTGCGGACGGACCGCGATACGACGACCCGAAACAACCTGGACGATCTTCCGGATTGCTGATCCGGTTCAGGGTCCGGGCGCGACCCCCGCGGCGGCCCGGCTCCCGGCGGGGCCGCCGCGCCGGCGTCTTCGCAGCCGGCTCACCCCACCCGCCGCTTCAGCGGGGCGTCGAGGCCGCCGACGCGGAACCAGTGGTAGCCGTAGCGCTCCATCATCAGGCAGTGGCGGCCCTCCGCGTCCGCCTCGCAGCGGCGGCCGGTGAGGAGGTCGACGAGGATCCGGCCCTCCGGCCCCTCAACCCCGGCCGAGAGTTCGATCTCCATCGGCGTGCCCGCGAGGTTGTGCACGCAGAGCACGGAATTGCCCTCCCAGTCGTAGCGGATCGCCAGGATCGCCGGCGAGGCGGTCTCGATCACCGCGAAGTCGCCCCAACCGATCTCCGGCACCTCCTTGCGGGTGCGGATCACGCTCTCCATCCAGTTCAGGAGCGAGCCGCGGTCGTGGCGCTGGCTGGCCACGTTGACGTGGTCGAAGCCGTAGGCGCCGTGGTCGATCACCGGCAGGGTCGGGGTCTCGCTCTTGGTGAAGCCGCCCTGGGCCTCGCCGCTCCACTGCATCGGCGTGCGGGCGCAATCCCGCTCCTTGAGCGTGAGGTCGTCGCCCATGCCGATCTCGTCGCCGTAGCGCAGGACCGGCGTGCCCGGGAGGGTGAACATCAGGGAATAGGCGAGCTCGATGCGCTGCTGGTCGCCCCCGAGCATCGGGGCGAGGCGGCGCCGGATGCCCCGGTCGTAGAGCTGCATCCCCTTCTCGGGCCCGAAGGCGGAGAACACCGCCTGGCGCTGCGCCTCGGTGAGGCGGCCGAGGTCGAGCTCGTCGTGGTTGCGCAGGAACACCGCCCACTGGGCCGAATCCGGCCGGTTCCAGGTCTTGCGCATGGCCTTGGCCAGGGGGCGCCCGTCGCCGGCGGCGAGGCCGTAGAACAGGGCCTGGTTGACCTGGAAGTTGAACAGCATGTGCAGCCGGTCGGCGTCGTCGCCGAAATATTCGAGATCCTTCTTGGGCAGGATGTTGGCCTCGCCCAGGATGATGGCGTCGCCCTGGCGCCATTGCAGGAACTCGCGGAAGTCGCGCAGCATGTCGAACTGCTCGTCGGGCTCGCCGGTGACCTCCGGCCCCTTCTTGGCGATGACGAACGGCACCGCGTCCATGCGGAAGCCCGAGACGCCGAGCTGGATCCAGAAGCCCATGATCTTCTGGATCTCGGCCCGCACCGCCGGATGGGCGGTGTTGAGGTCCGGCTGGAACGGCATGAAGCGGTGGAAGTAGTAGGCCCCCGCCTTGGCGTCGCGGGTCCAGGTCGTGGTCTGGACGCCGGGAAACACCATGCCCTCGTCGGCGTGGGGCGGCCGGGTCTTCGACCAGACGTACCAGTCCCGGTAGGGCGAATCCGGGTCCGCGCGGGCGGACTGGAACCAGGGATGCTGATCCGAGGTGTGGTTGACCACGAGGTCGATCAGGACGCGCAGGCCCCGCTGCTTGGCCGCGTGGGTGAAGGCGACGAAGTCGCCGAGCGAGCCGTAATCCGGGTCGACGCCGTAATAGTCAGAGATGTCGTAGCCGCCGTCGCGCTTCGGCGAGGGCTGGAACGGCATCAGCCAGATCGCCGTGATGCCCATGCCCTGCAGGTAGTCGAGCCGGCGCTCCAGCCCGGCGAAGTCGCCGATGCCGTCGCCGTTGCCGTCGAGGAAGGTCCGGACCGACAGGCAGTAGACGACGGCGTTCTTGTACCAGAGGTCCTTGATCATGCCGGCATCCCCGGGGGCGGGCGCCCCGGAGCCACAACGCGGCCCCGCGGGAAAGCGTTGCCGTGAGCGTGGCCGTTCGCATGACCCTTCGCACGATCGGGCGCATCGCCAGCGGGCGCGCCGCCCCAAGCGTGGCCGCGTCGTCCTTAAATCAGCCGCCTTGTGCAGCGCATCTGCCACGCTCCGGCGCGCGGCCTCGGCTATGACCCGTGCGGACCCAGTCCCGTGACGACCCAACCTCCGGTATCCCGGCCCGCATGAACATCATCCTGATCAAGCTGTTCGCCACGGCGCTGACGCTCAGTCAGGTCACGACGCGGCCGGATGCGGTGAAGACGCAGTTCGATCCCGTGACCGACAAGGCCCAGGTGGTGCAGATCCTGCGCGACGGCTGCGCCCACATGCGCAAGGCCTTCGACATCGAGGACATCAACCTCGACGAGCTGATCTCCACGGCCATGGAGGACCCGAGCGCGGTGGCGGGCGCCAGCGCCCCCAAGATCCTGCACGGGCTCGACATCGGCGAGCTCAACGTCAGCTACCGCCAGTTCTGCAAGGGCGAGACGCCCAAGGACTCGCCCTTCGACGCGGCCGAGGTCATCGCCTTCTACAACAAGGCGGTGGCCGACCTGCCCTCGGCCGAGGCCCTGAAGGAGCGCAAGCTCCCCGGCGCCAGCCTCATCCTCGACGGCGCGGGCAAGCGCTACGCCGAGGCCTTCGAGGCCAATGGCCGGCGCCTGAGCGTGCCCATCGCCGAGGTGCCGGCGATGGTGCAGAAGGCCTTCGTGGCGGCCGAGGACAAGCGCTTCGAGACCCACCGGGGCATCGACGAGCGCGGGGTGATCCGCGCCTTCATCGGCAACCTCGCCTCCCCGGGCCGCCCGGCCGGCGGCTCCACCATCACCCAGCAGGTGGTCAAGAACCTCTCGGTCGGCGACGACGTCACCTACGAGCGCAAGATCCGCGAGATGATCGTGGCCTCCCGCCTGGAGCACATCCTGGGCAAGCCGCAGATCCTGGAGCTCTACCTCAACGGCATCTATCTCGGCCGGGGCGCCTACGGCATCGAGATGGCGGCGCGCAGCTACTTCGGCAAATCGGTGGGCCAGCTCACCGTGCCGGAGGCCGCGCTGCTGGCCGGCATGCCCAAGGGCCCGAACTTCTACAATCCCGACAAGTACCCCGACCGGGCCCGCGAGCGCCGGGCCTACGTGCTGGCGCGCATGAAGGAAGAGGGCGTCATCACCGAGGCGCAGCTCGGCGAGGCCGCCAACGCGCCCCTCGGCCTGAAGCCGATCGACGCGGTCCGGCGCGATTCCGGCTTCTACTTCGTCGACCACCTGGCCCGGGAGGTGCGCACCTTCGCGGGCGTCGACTCCCTCACCGCCGCCAGCCACGTGGTGCGCTCCACCCTCAATGCGGGCCTGCAGACCGCCACGGAGGCCGCCCTGCAGGAGGGTCTCTCCACCTACGAGCGCGCCACCGGGCGCGCCCGCTACGAGGGGCCGGAGCTCAACCTCGCCGACGCCGTGCGCAAGCTCGAGGCGGCGGTGCCCGCCGCCGAGGCCTCGCCCCTCGGCGTGCCCCTCCTCACCGGCGATCCGGTCAAGCCGGTCCCCGGTCCGAAGCCGGCCCCGAAGACGAAGGCCGAGCGCAGGGCCGCGGCCGCCGCCGACAAGGCGGCGGAGCAGGCCACCCCGAAGGTCGAGCGCCCGAAGCCGGCCTGGCAGCGGGCGCTGGAGACCGCCCGCCCGGTCCTCTACGACGTGCACTGGCCGCTGGCCGTAATCCTCGACACCGGGCGCGGCGGCACCGCGAAGGTCGGCCTCGCCGACGGCCGCACCGCCAGCCTCGAGCCGGGCCCGGCCCGCGGAAAGCTCCAGCCCTACGACGTGGTCCGGGTGAAGCTGCGCGATCCCGGCGCGAAGGTGCCGCGTGCCGACCTGCGGGTGCGCCCCGGCGTCCAGGGCGCCGCCCTGGTGCTGGAGAACCGGACCGGGCGCATCCTCGCCATGGCGGGCGGCTTCTCCTATCCGGTGAGCCAGCTCAACCGCGTCACCCAGACCGTGCGCCAGCCGGGCTCGACCCTGAAGCCCCTCACCTACCTCGCCGCGCTCAATGCCGGCCTGCAGCCCAACACCCTGGTGATGGATTCCGCCATCACCCTGCCGCCCATCGGCGGCGTCGGCGATGCCTGGTCGCCGAAGAACTACGAGGGCTCGGGGGCCGGGGCCACGACCCTGCGCCGGGGGCTGGAATTCTCCAAGAACCTCGTCACCGCCCGCCTGCTCCAGGGCGGCATCGCCGACAAGGCGCCGGCCAGCCTGCAGAAGGTCTGCGACCTCGCCCTGGAGGCGCAGATCTACGCCGCGTGCGAGCGCTACTATCCCTTCGTGCTCGGCGCCCAGCCGGTGCGGATGGTAGACCTGGCGGCGTTCTACGCCGCGGTGGCCAACGAGGGCGCCCGCCCGGCGCCCTACGCGCTGGAAGCCGTCGAGCGCGACGGCAAGACCCTCTATACCCGTGAGGCCCGGGCCCCGACCCGGATCGGCTCGGCCGACCGGGTGGCGTTCTACCAGCTCAAGACCATGCTGCAGGGGGTGACGAACCACGGCACGGCGGCGGCGCTGAGCCGGTTCTCGTCCTCCATCGCGGGCAAGACCGGAACCTCCGAGAACGAGAACGACGCCTGGTTCGCCGGCTTCACCAACGAGATCACCATCGTGGTCTGGGTCGGCTACGACAATGCCGACGGCACCCGCCGGACCCTCGGGCACGGACAGACCGGAGGCCACCTCGCGGTGCCCATCGCCGGCTCCATCCTCCAGGCGGCCTGGGCCAACGGCGTGCCGCGCACGTCCCTGGCCCCGCCCTCCCCGGAGGCGCGCCAGGACCTGCTCGAGGCCAGCATCGATCCGCGCAGCGGCCAGCGCGTCGACGGCGGCGGGTTCCAGGAGCATTTCCGGATCAAGGACGGCCGGATGGCCGACACCCAGTACAAGCTGCTGCCGCGCGAGACCCGGACCGCCATGCGGCCCGATCCCGAGGATGGCGACCTCGGCGCCGAGGACGAGGCCCCCGACGTGGCGGGCGGCCTGTTCGGCGGCCTCGACGGCAGCAGACGGGCGCAACCGGATTACGATCAACGCCGGGGGCAGCCCGAGGCCGATCTGCTCGATCCCTACGGGGCGCGCCGCAACCGCCGGGCCCAGTCCGAGACCTACCAGCCCTGGCCGGGCACGCAGCGCTCGCCCTTCGGCGACGACGAGGAGGTCCGTCCGCGCCAGCGCCGCCGCGATCCCGACTACCTGTTCGGCGACGAGCCGCGCTTCTAGGGCATGCGGCGCCGTGAGACGCCCGCGGGCGACATCCGAGGTGCGTGGCACGGCGCCGGGGCCGGTGCGGAGGAGACCGGCGCCATGCTGACGCCCGGGTCCCAGGGCCGGTTTGCCGATCCGCCCCCGCCCGAACTCCGCCCGGGCCGCGGCGGCCACTGCGCGGTGGCGGGCACCTTCTACAGGGCCGTGGCCCCAGCCCATGCGGCGGCGGCGCTGTCCGGGTCGCACCGGGCCGGACGCTATTCGCGGCCGGGCCAGCCCACGCTGTATCTCAGCGCCTCGCGGGCCGGGGTCGGCGCGGCGATGCGCGCCCACACCACCGCGACCGATCCGGCGAAGGTGGTTCTCACCCTCCGGGTCGAGGCCGACGCCCTGTTCGACCTGCGCGACGCCGAGGCCGTTGAACGCGTGCGGCGGGCCGCCGGCGCCCCGTTCGGCGACTGGCAGCAGGATCTCGCCGACGGGCACGAGCCCTCGTCCTGGCGCGCCCGCGACTGGATCGCCGCCCAGGGCGCGCAGGGCCTGATCGATCCATCCCGCCAGGCGCCGGGCCTGTGGCACCTCGTGCTGTTTCACTGGAACGTCACGGGTGCGCCGCAGGTGTGCCGGTGACGGCCCGGCCGGGCGCGCCGGCCGCCTGCCCCTGATTCGACGGATCGCCGGCCGAGACCGGGCGCGCGCCCATATCCTTTCCCGACTCCCGTCCTTCCCCGACTCCCATTCTTCCCCCGACCCAGATCCCTCCCCGACTTTCGAGGCCCCGACGTGAACAGGCAGATTTCGCAAGCGCCGCTCTCCCGCAGCCGCAGGCCCACGACCCTTCTCGCCGCCCCCGTCCTGACCCTGGCCCTGGCTCTCGCCCTCGCGGGCGGCACCCTCCCGCCGGCCCGTGCCCAGGAGGGCATCAAGCTGCAGCCGCCCGCGAGCCCGGCGGTGTCGGAGCGGATCAAGGACGTGCCGGCCATCGAGGCGGCCGGCGTCACCGGCCTGAAGCCCGGCACCATCCTGTTCACCGACCATCGCGACGATCCGACCAAGCCGGAGAGCGGCCTCGTGCCCTATCTCGACTGGGGCAAGCTGCGCCCCGGCGAGCGCGCGGCTCTGGCCCCGCACCCGACCTATGCCGAGCCCGACTACGTGCAGACCCTGAACGGGGTGGCCAAGCGCCGGCACGAGACCCTGAAGGTCTACGTGGCGCAGGGGCGCTTCGTGGTGGCGAAGGCCCCGGAGAGCATCGACCTCTCCGCCTACGCCACCCTCGGCTTCGTCGCGAAGATGGACCCGGTGATCAAGCACAAGGCCCTGAACCCGGCCGACGCCACGCCGAACAAGGACCCGGCGGCCGCCTTCGCCAAGCGGCCGGACCGGCCCTGGTGCGAGGTGGGCACGACCTGCATCGAGTCGCGCTACGACCTGGAGGGCAAGTTGCCGCTCGGCGTGAAGCTCGCCAACCGGCTGGAGGACGGGGCCTCGAAGAAGATCGCCGAGTTCGTCTCGTTCCAGAGCGAGCTGCGCACCCTGCCCCCGGCGGAGATCGCAGCGCTGGGCAATCTCACCAAGCTCGACACGCCGGTGACCGGCGGGCTGGAGCAGACGATCTTCTGGGTCAACCAGATCCTGCGCTTCGGCAAGTTCCTGGCGGTGTTCCAGCCGATGCCGGGCGATCCCGGCAAGACCGTGGTGACCACCTACATGGCCCTGGCGATCAAGGGCGACGTCCTCGACCGCAAGCAGGAATACGCCCGCGTGCCGGTGCTCAAGAACCTGCTGCCGGCCCAGGTGCTGATGGGCAACTCGTCCTTCAACACCGGCACCTCGATCAGCGCCGGCCTGCCGACCTACGCCCGCAACCGCATGATCGCCTTCGCGGACGCGCTGGCGAAGAACTGAGGGCAGGCCCTGGGGCACGCGCCTCCCCGACGGATCCCGGGCCTGCCCGAGATCCGTCGCGCTGGTGGGTGGCGTTGAAGGCGGAGAGGCTTGGGCGCCCCCCGACCGTCGGAGGCCCGCGGAGCCACCCCCGCGGAACCTCGGCCCGCGCCGGGGAGAGGGACACGCCCTCCGTCCAGGCCGGGCGACGCTGATCCGTCTTGGTTTCCCGGCGGGGTGATGGCAAGCGACAGCGCATCGTCGTTCCGAGGCGCCGTCGGCGCGCCCGGACTCCGGAGCCGCCAACGCTGTCAGATCTTGCGCCGCCTGCGCGCCTGGATCGCGGGCGCCGCTGCGCGGCCCCGGGATGGCGGGGTGGGACGGATACCGTTTCGCCGCGCGAAGCGGTCTCCGCGGTCAACCCGGGTGGACGCCGTCGCGTCGCTCAGGTCCTCGCGTGGAGGACCGCGTCACGCCCACGCCCCTCCCCATCCGGGGAAGGGACGCACCGGGGGACGCTGCCGGCTCAGTTGCCGCGGAAGGCGATCGAGGGCATCGACGGCTGGGTGTACTGGCGGTTGACGTCGCGGCGGGTCTGGGTGCCGTTGGTGTTGCTGGACTGGCGATAGTTGCTGGTGTCGAAGGCGTCCGAGAGACCGCTGCGGCCGCTCGGGCTGTCGCTGTTGCAGGCGCAGAGGCCGCCCAGGAGGGTGGCGGCGAGGGCGAGGGAAGCGAGGCGCATCGGGGCGGATCCTGTGGCGAAAGCAGCGCCTGTGGTGCTGCCCCGGCCCCGCGCCCGTCAAGCGCAAGGCTAACGAATCGTCGCCGGTTCCTGCCGTACTGATGTTGCCGTGCCACGAAAATGCTCACCACCTCGGCAAGGAAGCGGCGGTTCGGGGGGTGAAGATGGGGAATCGCGGCGCGTGCAGGCTGGCGCTTTGCCCGCGAACACGCGAGACATGGTGTCAATGAGCAACGTCGTTCCCTTCCTCCGCCGCCCCGCCGCTCCGCCGGTCGTCATCAGCGACGTGGTGGCGGTCGCCGACGATCTCTTCGCGCTCCTGGAGCAGCTGGAGCTCGTGAGCGCCCGGGCCGCCGCCATGGGACGCCCGGCCCGCGAGGTCGAGCGCACGGTCCAGAACCTCCTCGACGCCGTGACGGCCGTGGAGCGGGCCCTCGACTGTATCGGCGAGGGCGACGAGGCCGGCCAGGCGCGCTGACGGCCGGTCCGCACCGGCTTTCCCGGCCCGGTCCCTGTTGCGAATGCACGAATCGGCCCGTCGACGGCACGCGTCCACTGAAGTTCCCATCAAAACGACAAATTTGTCTCAGCAAAGGTCTACTTGTAGACAGACGGATGCGACGGCTCTGCGCTAGAGGCCGGAGAGACAGACGGTGAACACAGCGCACGGCATGGGCCCGGCCTCCGATCGACCTACGGGCAACCTTCTCCTCGACGGCCTCCGGCCCGAGGATCGCGCGCTGCTCGAGCCCTTCCTCGACCCCCTGCCGCGGGAGCGCGGCGAGTCCCTGTTCGAGGCCGGCAGCGACGTCACCTCCATCGCCTTCCCGTGCCGGCAGGCGGTGGTCACCCTCATCGTCGCCATGCGCGACGGCCGCAGCGCCGAGGTCGCCACGGTGGGTCGCGAGGGCGCGGTGGGCGGCGTCGTCAGCAGCGGCTTCCTGCCCGCATCCACCAACGCCGTCGTCCAGATCGGCGGACCGATCCTGCGCATGGACGCCCTGCGCCTCCAGGAGGCCAAGCGGGTCTCCCCGGCCCTGCGCAACCTGTTCACCCGCTACGCCGACTGCCTGCTCGCGCAGGTCCTGCAATCGGTGGCGTGCAACGCCCTGCACCCGATCGAATCCCGCTGCCTGCGCTGGCTCCTGACCCTGCAGGACCGCATCGGCACCGACGTCCTGCCGGTGACCCACGAGCTGCTCGCCACCATGCTGGGCGTGCAGCGGACCTACCTCACCCGGATCCTGCGGGCGCTGCAGCAGCAGGGCCTGATCGAGGTCGGGCGCGGCCGCATCACCGTCCGCAACCGCGTGCTGGCGGAGACCGCCGCCTGCGAGTGCCACGGCGTCGTGCGGAGGCACTACGAGACGGTGCTCGGCGCGGTCTACGATCCCGGCGGCGGCCTCGTGGCGGTGGAGCCGCCCCCCGACCGGCGGGAGACGGACGCGCCGCGCGAACTCGCGACGTCCGAACCGGCCTGACCCTCCCCTCCGCAGAGCCCCGCTTCCCCGCCTGCCCCCGATGACGCAGTCCGCCGCAAACCAGCAGCCCGGCCAGGCCCCGGACGAGCCGCCCCCGGCCGCCGGGGACCGGACGGCTGCGGGCGCGCCGGGCTTCGAAGCGGCAAGTGGTCCCCCGAGTGATTCCGCAAGCGATCCCATAGGCGATCCCACAGGTGATCCCGCGGATGCGGCGTTGCTCCTGCGTCTCGCCGCAGAGTCGGCCGGCCTCGGCCTGTTCACCTACGACCCCGCCACCCGGACCCTCCGGTGCGACGCCGGATTCCGGAGCCTGCTCGGCCTCGCCGCGCCGGGGCCGGTCGCCGACGCGGACACCGTCCTCGCGGCCCTCGACCCCGAGGATCGCGCCGCGCTGGACGCGGCGTTCTGCGCCGCCCTCGCTCCGGCGGGGTCCGGGACACTGGACTGCACGGTCCGGCGCGTGACCTCGACACGACCGCGTTGGATACGGGCGCGGGCGCGACGCGTGGTCGACCAGGGCCGCGCGGCCCGCCTGGTCGGCACGATGCAGGACGTCACCGAGGCGCGGGCGGCCGAGATCGCCGCACGCGCCACCAACGACGCCATCCGCGACTGGGACCTCGCCACCGGCGTCGTGCTGTGGAATCCCGCCCTGACCACCGCCTACGGCTGGGCGCCGTCGGAGGTGGGACCGACCAGCGCCTGGTGGCTCGCCCGGATCCACCCGGACGATCGCCCCGGCGTCGAGGCCGCTCTGGGCGCCGCCCTCGCGGGCGGCGTCGAGGCCTGGAGCCAGGAGTACCGCTTCCGACGCGCCGACGGCACCTATGCGGAGGTCCTCGACCGCGGCGCCCTGGTCCGCGACGCGGACGGAATCCCCCTGCGCATGAGTGCCGCGCTGCTCGACCTGACAGAGCGCAACCGCGTCGGCGCGCAGTTCCGGGCGGTGTTCCAGGGCGCCAATATCGGCATCGTCCAGTTCGATCCGCGGACCGTGCGCGCCTTCGCGGTGAACGCCAAGCTGTGCGAGATCTGGGGGGCGCCGGAATCCGAGATCCTCGGCCATTCCCTCGCCCGCTGGACACCGCCCGAGGACGACGACGACCGGGCGGGGCTGCACGAGCGCCTCGCGACCGGGGAGACCCTGCAGCTCCGCCTGGAGAAGCGCTACCGCCGCATGGACGGGCGCATCATCTGGGCGCGGGTCAACCTGGTCTCACAGCGCCTGGGCGGCGAGGTCCACGCCACGGCGATGATCGAGGACATCACCGAGGAGAAGCGCGCGGATGCCCGCCGTGAAGCGCTGATCGCCCTCGGCGACCGCCTGCGCGACCTGCACACGCACGCCGACGTGGTCGCCGCCACGGCCGAGAGCCTGGGGCGGACCCTGCTGGTCGCCCGGGCGGGCTATGCCCAGGTCGACCCCGGCGGTCAGATCGCATCGCTCAATCCCGACTGGACCGCCGAGGGGGACGCGGATGCGACCCACGCCGTCGGCCTGCCGACCGCGTCTCGGTCGACCCTGGCGGCGAGCGTCGGCCGTCTGGGCCGCGGCGACGTCATCAGCGTGGCCGATATCGCCGCAACGCCCGAGCGCGTCGACGACCCGGAGGGCTATGCCCGGCTCGGGATGCGCGCCGTGATCAAGGTGCCGGTTCTCCGCCGGGGCCGCCTCGTGGGCATTCTCTACGTCCTCGATCGCCATCCCCGCGATTGGAGTGCCGGCGAGATCACGTTCGCGCGCGAAGTGGCGGAGCGCGCCTGGGGCGGTCTCACCCGCGTCGAAGCCGACGAACAGCAGCGTACGTTGAACCGGGAACTGAGCCACCGCCTCAAGAACACCCTCGCGATGGTTCAGGCCATCGCCTCGCAGACCCTGCGCAACGTCACCGATATCGAGGCCGCCAAGGAAGCCCTGGCGGCCCGTCTCATCGCCCTCGGCAAGGCGCACGACATCCTGCTCGCCGGGGTGCACGAGAGCGCCGAGATGGAAGCGGTGATGCGCGGCGCCCTCTCGATTCACGACGATCGGCAGCCTGGGCGCTTTGCATTCGCGGGCCCTGCGGTCCTTCTCGGCTCGAAGGCGGCCCTGGCCCTCGCACTGATGCTGCACGAGTTGGCGACCAACGCCGCCAAGTACGGTGCGCTCTCGGTTCCCGATGGACGGGTCAACCTTCACTGGAGCCTCGACCAGGACCGAACCACGGGTGGGACGATGGTCCAGCTGATCTGGTCCGAAGCGGACGGGCCGATGGTCACACCGCCCACGCACAAGGGGTTCGGGTCGCGACTGATCGAACGCGGCCTCGTCGGTGCCGTCGGCGGCACGATCGCGCTGGACTACCATCCCACCGGTCTCGTCTGCAGCGTGGCAGCACCCCTGGAAGGCTTCCAGTCCAGTGGCTGATCGCCCGAGGACGTGACCGGGTTCCGCCTCCTGCGCGTAACCCACGCATTGCCGCTGCACCGCACCCTGGGCTAGAGGGCGAGACCATGTGGACACGCCTCGCCCATCCCGGTCACTTCCTGCGCTGGACCCAGCCCGTGATGCCCTGGCTTGCCGGGCTGTCGGGTCTGCTCCTCGTTGTCGGTCTGTATCTCACCTGGTTCGTCGTGCCGCCCGATTACCAGCAGGGCGAGACCGTACGGATCATGTACATCCATGTGCCGGCGGCCTGGCTCGGCGTCTTCTTCTACGGCGCCATGGCGATCTCGGCCATCGGAACCCTCGTCTGGCGTCACCCCCTGGCCGATGTCGCCCAGCGCGCCGCCGCGCCGATCGGGGCGGCATTCACGCTCATCTGCCTCGTGACCGGATCTCTGTGGGGCAAGCCCATGTGGGGCACCTACTGGGTCTGGGATGCGCGCCTGACCTCGATGCTCGTGCTTTTCCTGATCTATTGCGGGATCATCGCCCTGTGGCGGACGATCGAGGATCCGAACCGGGCCGCGCGTGCCATCGCCATCCTGACCCTGGTCGGCGCGGTGAATCTGCCGATCATCAAGTTCTCGGTGAACTGGTGGTCGACCTTGCACCAGCCGGCGTCGATCATGCGCATGGGCGGATCGTCCATCGATCCCAGCATGCTCTACCCGCTGCTCGAGATGATCCTCGCTTTCACGATCCTCGGCGTCACGCTGCACCTCCAGGCTATGCGCACCGAGATCTTGCGGCGCCGAATTCGGGCCTTGACCCTGCGGGAAGCCGAACGCCTCGATGCCGGCCCGTCGTCCGCACGTGGGGCGTCGATGAGCCAGGGGGCGATGGGGCAAGCGCCGATCGGTCGGGCGGTTCAGAGCCTGTGAGCCCCGCATCGATGTGGGCAGCAGGGACAGGCACCCCGGAAATCTCACTCGTGAAGTTTTGTCCATGACCCTTGGCCAGCACGCCGGCTACATCCTGGGGGCCTATGCCTTCACCGCTCTGGTGGTTGGTGGGCTGACTCTTCATGCGTTGCGCGATCAACGCTCTCGGAAGCGAGAACTGGATCGCCTGCAGGGTGAGGTGAAAGACGGTCCGGGAGGCCGCGCGTGAGCACGCCCGAATCCTCGATGCAAAGTCCGGAACCAGTCCGGCGTTCGCTGCTGGTCATCCTGCCGCTCGTCACGTTCGCAGTCCTTGCTGGAATCTTCTTTCTTCGCCTGCGCTCGGGTGCCGATCCCGCGGCCATTCCCTCGGCGCTGATCGGCAAGCCGGCGCCGACCTTCACCCTGCCGGCGATGCCGGGCTTGGTTTCACAGGGCGCGCCCGTTCCCGGCCTCTCTCATGCCAATCTTCTGGGCAAGGTCACGGTGGTCAATTTCTGGGCTTCATGGTGCGCTCCCTGCCAGATCGAGCATCCCCAGCTCATGCGACTGGCGCGGGAGCCTGGCGTCCACTTGGTCGGCATCGACTACAAGGACACGCCGGAGAATGGGCGCCGTTTCCTGACCCGGAACGGCGTTCCCTTCCAGGCCGTGGGGCTCGATACGGAGGGACGCACCGGCATCGATTTCGGTGTCTACGGAGTTCCCGAGACCTTCATCATCGGACCGGATGGCACCATTCGGGACAAGCTGGTGGGAATCCTGACCCCGGAGAGCTATCCCGGTGTGCTCGACAAGATTCGATCCATCGAATCGGCGGCCTCCACCCCGCGATGACCTGACCCGACGGACGCTCAGCGCCTAGCCCGGAGGAGGCGGCGATATTCCGTCTCAGGCACGCCGTAGCTGTCCCCCGCCGCGGCCTTGAGCTTGTCCCGGTCCAACACCTGAACGTGCGAGCGCCGAGCCTTGATCATCCCGGCGCCCTCCAGGCTGTGGATCGCCGTCGTCACGCCGGGGCGGCGCACGCCGAGCATCGTCGAGAGGAACTCGTGCGTGACGGGGAACTCGTCTCCGTCCACCCGATCGTGGCACATTAGAAGCCAGCGGGCGAGGCGCTCCTCCAAGGTATGACTGCCGTTGGACAGCGCGGTTCCAGCGGTCTGTAAATGGGCCACATAGGCGTAATGCGCGAAGATTCCCCTTAGGAGTCGCCGCTCCTCGATGAGGCGCCGGAATGCCGTGGCTTCGACCCGGACGGCATCCCCCTCGATCTGCACGAAGGTCTCATGGGGCGTCCGGTCGACATCGAGCAGCAGCGGGACCCCGACAATTCCTTCAGGACCGGTGATGCACACCTCGATCCGCCGGCCCTCGGGCGTAGCGGCAACCTCCGAGGCGATACCCGATTCTAAGAAATAGACGTGCGTGATTGATTTGTTGGCGGCGATCAGGATGTCTCGGCGCCCCAGCGCTACGCCCTCCGCAACGGATTGGATCGCCTCATAATCATCAGGGCTGAGGATGCTGAGGAGGTGATTTCGAACGTATCGCTGTGACGGCACCGGCATGAAACGTAGCGGCTCGATAGAGCAGCTATCGAACGTCTTGCTGCTCGGACAGGGGGACAGACGTCTCTCATAGCCGGATCTAGGTCTTAAGGAACTGCATCAGAGGGCGTCTGTACTATGTCGTACAATTTGCTGGCTAGGCTATGTCTGCCCCTGCTCCGAAATGTACGCTATCGTACGGTTGAAAATGCGATCTCGAGTAAGACTCGACCGGATGGATCCGTAACTTCGAAGCTGCGGCACTCCCAGATTTTGGGATCACCATAGGTCTCTGGGCGCCTGCGAATGTCGTGAACGGTGCGCTCGACGAGATCGCGTGCCTCAGGCAAGCCCGGTAAGACATCGCCTTCGGGATCAAAGATCAATGTATCTCGGTCCCGGATATTTAGGAAGTACTGGGGCATGGCGGATTCATCCGGTGATTACCTGAGGGAACCGTACCATGCGAAGCTTGAACGGCGCCGCAAGGTGCTTGTTCTTGTAAGGGGGGTTCCCCTCTCTTAGACGATCGTCTCCAGGCCTCTTCGTACGTGCAGCCACAGCGAAGGGTATCTGCACAACAGATCTTTATTCTTGTTCGTTACTGCTGGATTGGCTTTCCATAATCTCACCTACAAGAACGGCAATCAAGGATAGAACAATATTTCAATCGGTTGTGATTATATATTTCTGACGAAATTTATATTAAAAAAGATATAGATTGTTATCTTATATCACAAGGGGAGTTTCTGTCTTTCTAGATAAGTTCTTCGTCTGATAACGGACCGAAATACAACTCGTTGTTATCTTCACAATGCAGCATCGATATGGCATGTCCACTTCGTCGCCCAAGTTAAGTACGGGCTGCGGGTGACCTTGCGTTCGCACTCCCGCTTTTTGATTGCCGGGGTTGTGACGTCGATCATTGTTCAATCCGAGGTTCGCAACCGCCTCCTTCGCGCGTTGCCGCCATCCGAGTTCGAGCGACTTCGATCATCGCTGGTTCGTTGCTCATTCGAGCAGGGAGCCTTGCTCGAAGTCCCTGGCGAGCCGATTGCGGCCGTACATTTCCCGGAGCCGGGCATGATCTCCGTGATTGCTCACGCGTCCGACGGCGTACAATCAGAGGCTGGGATCGTCGGGCCAGAGGGTATGATCGGCATCGCCTTGCTCAACGGGGTCGATAGCGCGCCGCACAGCGCTCTCGTTCAGGTGCCGTGCCGGACCCTGCGCATCGACGCGGATGCATTCCGGACGGCACTGTCCGAGAGCCGGGCTCTGCACGCCTACTTCCTGCGCTACGCTCAGTTCTACGCCGTGCAACTGGCCCAAGCCGGTCTCTGCAATGCGCATTTCACTATCGAGCAACGCCTCGCCCGCTGGCTGCTGATGTGTCACGACCGGGCCGACCGGGAGGATTTGCCGCTGACCCATGAGACGCTCTCACTGATGCTCGGCGTCCGGCGTGCAGGCGTGACGACCGGGCTGCGCGTGCTCGAACTCGCCGGCGCCCTGAAGATGCGCAGGGGCGGCATCGGAATCCGTGATCGTGTTGCACTTCTGGCTGTCGCCGGGGCATCCTACGGCGTTCCTGAGGCCGAGTATGCCCGCATCATCGGCGCAGCTTGAGGAACGCCGTCAGCTTCGCGCGATATCAAGGGGAACTGCTATCAGGCTCTTTGCGCTCATGGCGTAGAAGAAGCGGTGTCTGGGCCAACGCGAAGGCGATAGTCAGCGGCATGATGCCGAAAACCTTGAAGCTGACCCAGAAATCTTCCGTCTGAGTCCGCCAGACGACCTCGTTGATCACTGCCAGGAAAAGGAAGAACACCCCCCAGCGGAAGGTCAGCTTGCGCCATCCATCCTCCGTAAGGGCGAACATCGAATCCAGTACGACCGAGAGCAGGGACTTGCCGAAGGCGAGGCCGCCCAGCAGCACGACGCCGAACAGCGTGTTCACGATGGTCGGCTTCATCATGATGAAGGTCTTGTCCTGTAGCGCCAGGGTCAATCCTCCGAACACGATCACCACCACACCCGAAACCAGGGGCATGATCGGCAGGCGCCGCATCAGCGCATAATGGACCGCGAGAGCCGCCACGGTTGCGGCGATGAAGATGCCGGTCGCCACAAACAGCTTCTGATCCGGGTGGACGCCCAGGCGTTCGGCGTAGGCGTTGCCGAAGAAGAAGACCATCAGCGGCCCGAGCTCGAGGGCGAGCTTCAGGAACGGGGGGAGATGGCGGTGCGGGGGAATGGCTTCAATCTGCATGGTGTCCGTCATATAGGGTTGCCGGTGACGGCCTGCCGCGACACGGCGCTTCAGGGTGCGTGCCGTCTCACCCGGCGTCCAGTCCTGCGATGGCCCGGGCGAAGTCTCGGGCAGCGAAGGGCTCCAGGTCCTCCACGCCCTCCCCGACGCCGATGAAGTGCACCGGCAGGCCAAACTTGGCGGCGAGTGCCACCAGGATGCCGCCGCGAGCCGTGCCGTCGAGCTTGGTCATGACGAGGCCGGTCACGTTCGCTGCCTTCGAGAACAGCTCGACTTGGCTCAGTGCGTTTTGACCCACGGTGGCGTCGAGCACGAGGAGCACTGCGTGGGGTGCTTGCGGGTCGACCTTGCGGATCACCCGAAGAATCTTTTCCAGCTCCGCCATCAAGCCTGCCTTGTTCTGCAGCCGGCCCGCCGTGTCGATGAGGAGCACGTCGCTCCCTTGCGCCTTGGCCGCTTCGTAAGCGTCGAAGGCGAGGCCCGCGGCGTCCGCGCCCTGCGCGCGGGCGATGACGGGCGTCTGCGTGCGCTGGCCCCAGACCTTAAGCTGCTCGATCGCCGCAGCGCGGAAGGTATCGCCCGCGGCCAGCATCAGGGAGTGCCCTTCTGCCTTGAGCTTCAGTGCGAGCTTGCCGATGGTGGTGGTCTTGCCCGCGCCGTTGACCCCGATCATCAGGATCACGAAGGGCTTCTTCGAGGTATCAATGCGAAAGGGAATCGCCACGGGAGCGAGCGCGCGCTCCACCTCCGCCGCCAAGATCTCGCGGACCGCATCCGGAGAAATACCCTTCTCGTAGCGGCCCTTGCCTACGGCCTCCGAGATCCGGGTTGCCGTCTCGATGCCGAAATCTGCCTGGATCAGGGCGTCCTCGAGCTCCTCCAGAGTGTCGGCGTCGAGCTTGCGCTTGGTGAACAGGCCGGTGACGCGCTCGGTCAGGGCCGAGGAGGTCCGCTTCATGCCTCCCGTCAGGCGGCTCCACCAGCCGCGGGTCGGTTCTTCCGAAGCCGCGTCGGGCTCTGGCATGAAAATCTGAGTCGAGACTTCCGGCTCGAGCTCGGGACGTGGTGCGAGTGGGACTGCCTGTGCGGGCTCGGGTGCGAAGGCTTGGCTCGTTGTGTCGGCGGCCTCGGCTCCCCGTGCGGGATCGTCGCCGGCCGTGCCCGCGGGCGGACGCTCCTCCGCGCCCTCCACGGGCTGGAGGTCTGCGCCCTCGAGTTCGTCCGGGATCGCATTCTTGTCCGGTGTCCCTTCGCCCGGCTCACCGGGCGGTGGCGGTACGTGGGAGACGTCCGTCGCGGCCGTGGCAAAATCGGGTTGACCCTCGGACAGCGATGCGGGGGAGTCCACGGGCAGCGCGGCCGGTTCGACCACCGGCTCGACGATGGTCTTTGCGACCGGTTTGGGATCCGGCGGTTGAACCGGCACCGGGGCGGGCCGCTCCTCCTCCTTGGTGCCGAACATCTTGCGCAGCAGCCAGCCCGGCCTCTTGTCTTCGCTCATTCCCGCTTGCTCCCCGGACCCGGCATGGTTAGCGCAGGGCCATGCCCCCAGCCGATGCCCTCGTAACAGACATAGGCGCGCGCCTCCTCTACCGCGATGCCCTTATGCTCGTCATCGACAAGCCGGCGGGTTTGCCAATCCATCCTGGCCCCAAAGGCGGCGAGACTCTCACCGATCATCTCGACGCTCTGCGCTTCGGTCTGCCCCGCCGGCCCGAGGCAGTCCATCGCCTCGATCGCGATACCTCGGGCTGCCTCGTCCTCGGACGCCACGCCAAGGCCCTTGCGCGCTTGAACAAGCTCTTCGCCGCGAGCGGCACGGTCGAGAAAACCTACTGGGCCCTGGTCGAGGGGGAGCCAGAGGCGGAGGCCGGCGAGATTGCCCTGCCCCTGGCGCGTCGCTCCGACGATCCCCGCTCCTGGTGGATGAAGGTCGACCCGGCGGGCGATAACGCCCTCACCCGCTTCGCGGTCCTCGGGCGCGGCGGCGGCCTGACTTGGCTCGCCCTCTCGCCGGTTACCGGGCGGACGCATCAGCTGCGCGTCCACTGCGCCGCGATGGGCTTTCCCATCCTCGGCGACCCGATTTACGGCACTGCCCCCCGCAGCGGCGGCCCGGGCCTCCAGCTGCATGCCCGCGCGCTCACTCTCCCGCTCTATCCAAAGAAGCCCCCGATCCGGATCGAGGCGCCGGCGCCTAGGCATATGCAGGTGGGATTGGCAGGGTGCGGGCATCGGGGAACCGGCAGCGCCTAGACGACCGATCGGCCGCGATCCGCTCAGGCGGCGATGAGCGCCCGTCCGTCGTGGCCGACAATCGTCACGTCGGTGAAGAGTCCGGGCGGTGTCTCGGGCGGGAGCCGGACTGGCGTGAAGGCGTCCGTGCGGCCGAGGCCGCCCCGCTCCGTGAGCACCCGGCGGGTCTGGCCCACCTCGCCGGCGAGATGGGCCGCGAGGGCGGCGTCGCCGGCAGCCCGCAGGCGCGCGGCGCGATCCCGGATGACGTCGCCGGGTACAGGTGGCATCCGGGCGGCCGGAGTGCCGGGGCGGGCGGAATACGGAAAGACGTGGAGATGCGTCAGGCCGCACTCAACCACGAGGTCGAGGGAGCGGGCGAACTGCGCGTCGGTCTCGGTGGGGAAGCCCGCGATCAGGTCGGCCCCGAAAACGGCGCCGGGGCGCAAGGCCCTGACCGTGTTGCAGAATCTAATCGCGTCGGCGCGGGCGTGACGCCGCTTCATCCGCTTCAGGATGAGGTCGTCGCCGGCCTGGAGGGAGAGATGGAAATGCGGCATCAGCCGCGCCTCGCCGGCAATGGCCGCCATGAGTGCCGCGTCGGCCTCGATGGAATCGATCGAGGAGAGGCGCAGCCGGGCGAGGCCGGGGACCTGCGCGAGGATGGTCTGTATCAGGTATCCCAGGCTCGGGGTCGCGTCGAGGTCGCGCCCATAGGCGGTCAGGTCGACCCCGGTGAGCACCACCTCGTGTCCGCCGGACTCGACGATGCGCGCGACTTGGTCGACCACGTCCCACAAGGGCACGGAGCGCGAGTTTCCGCGCCCAAAGGGGATGACGCAGAAGGTGCAGCGGTGATCGCAGCCGTTCTGGACGGGGATGAAGGCGCGGGTCTGGCCGGCGATGCCGGTGATCCGGGTCGGCGTGGCGCGGCGTACCGCCATGATGTCGTCGACGGCGGTCCGTGCCTCCGGACGGCTGGGAGCGGACCAGGTCTCGGCCCGGCCCTTGGCGTCGTTGCCGACGAGGCGCGCCACCTCCGGCATGGCCGCGTAGGCATCGGTCTCCACCTGGGCGCCGCAGCCGGTGACCACGATCTCGGCGCCGGGGCGTTCGCGGGCGAGCTTGCGGATCGCCTTGCGGGCCTGGCGACCGGCCTCGGCGGTCACCGCGCAGGTGTTGACGATGACGAGGTCCGCGGACGTCGTCGTCGCCGCAGCCGCGTGCCCGCGCATCACCTCGGATTCGACGGTGTTAAGGCGACAGCCGAAGGTCAGTGTCTCGACCGTCATCTCAGGCGGCGTCTTCGGCCGAGAAGATCTCCGGCGGGAAGCTGCCGTCCCATTCCAGCGCCACCGGGCCGGTCATCAGAACGTGGTCGTCCGCGCGCCATTCGATGACGAGGTCGCCGCCGGGCAGGCTCACGGTGGCGCCGCGACCGATCATTCGCAGGCGCGAGGCGGCTACCACGGTGGCGCAGGCGGCAGTGCCGCAGGCCTGGGTCAAGCCTGCGCCGCGTTCCCAGACCCGCAGCTTGATCCGGTCCGGCCCCAGCACCTGGGCGACCGAGATGTTGGCGCGGTCCGGAAAGATCGGGTGGTTCTCCAGCATCGGGCCCATGCGGGCGAGATCGTAGGTGTCGGGATCGCGATCCACGAAGAACACCGCGTGCGGGTTGCCCATGTTCACGACGCTCGGCGAGTGCAGCACCGGATCGTCGATCGGACCGATCTGGAGTTCGATCCGGCGGGTGTCCTGGAAAGGCTCGGCCAGGGGAATTTCGGTCCAGGCGAGCTTTGGCCGGCCCATGTCGACGGTGAAGGAGCGCTCGGCGACGCGCTTGACGCCCACGAGCCCGCCGCGGGTCTCGAGGAGGAGCCGGCCGCTCTCGGCCGGCCGGGCCATGGCGGGGTCGTCGAGCATCGCGTAGGCGACGCAGCGGGTGCCATTGCCGCAGGCGCCGGCTTCCGAACCATCGGTGTTGTAGATCCGCAAGGACGCATCGGTGCCCGGCGTACGGGTATCGTGGATCACCATGAGCTGGTCGAACTGCGCCCGGGGATACGCCGCGATGGCACGCGCCTCCCCGGCCGTGACCTGCGTCTGCGTGCCGCGCAGGTCCAGCACCACGATCTGGTTTCCGGCTCCATGCATCTTCAGGAACCGTCGATGGGCAAGCTCGCTCATGCCGCCTTGTCTCTGTGTCGTGCGTCCGGGATGTTCGAGATCGCGCAGGCCGACGGACCCCCGCGAGGGCGACCGGCCCTGGTGGGGCTATAGGCCAAAGCGTCCGCGCACGCACGGGCCTCGAGCGGCGTGGCTGCGTTGCAGAAGCGCCGCGCTTCATCCGCTTCGTGCGGCGCGGCACCCGGAACGGCTCGCCCGAGGCCGGTATCGCGCCTAGTTTCTTCTTACGGGCCCAGGGGTGTGCGATTCGACGTGCCCCGCGCCGATCCGGAGCCACCGCCTTGACCCGCCCCAGCTTCTTGACCCGCCCCAGCTTCAAGTCGCTCGCCACGGTGCTCGCCGGGTGTGTCGCGCTGTCGACGGCCTGCGCCGCGAACCCGGCCCAGGCGCAGGCGGTCACGCCCCCGGCCGCGGCCAACCCGCTGCCGACCACCACCAACCCCGATCCGAAGACGCCGGGCACGGCGGACATCCCGGTGCCGGCCCAGGCCGGGACGGCCCCCTCCGCCACGCCGCCGGCCGGCCCGCGGCAGACCCTGGTGGCGACCCCCGGCGACGCCAACGACGTCGACGAAGTCTCGCTGCCCGCGAAGCCCGCGGCGATCCTCGCCGGGCGGACGAAGTGGGAGGAGGCGGTACCGAGTCTCAAGGCCGCGTTCCAGCGCATCGAGGCCGATCTCGCCAAGGCCGGCATTCAGGCCGTGGGCCGGCCGATCGCGGTCTTCGCCAAGACCGACGACGACGGCTTCCAGTACGATGCGATGATCCCGATCGCTGCGATGCCGGACCCCAAGCCCGCCGAGGCCGACGGCCTGCGCTTCGGCACCACGCCGAGTGGCCGCGCCCTCCGGTTCCCGCACAAGGGTTCCTACGACGAGATCGACGGCACCTACGAGACCCTGACCGCCTACCTGGATGCCAAGGACATCGTCGTGCAGGATAAGTTCATCGAGGAATACGTCACGGACCTGAACGACAAGGCCGACGAGAAGCTCGACGTGAACATCTACGCCCTGCCGAAGTAGCAGGCAGGCGACGATGTCGCCGACCGGCGAGCCCACGTAGCGCACCACGCGGACGAAGCCGGATCGGATGGCGCTGCCGCTGCCGACGAGGGCCATGTCGGTGATGAGCGCCGCGATGGTCCCGAACAGGGCGAGCGTCTTCGCGCGGCGCGAGAGCCCGAAGAGCGTCGGTCTCGACCTCCGTTCTCAGTAGCCAGGATGCGGTGGCGGCCGAGTCGCTCGATCCGTGCGATCGGCGCGGTGAGGCGGATCCCGACGAGGTCCTGGCTCAGGGTGGCGTTGCTGCAGCGGCCGGCCAGGGCGCTGCCAAGGCCGGGAATCAGGCTTCGGCGATACTCAGCACCCCGAGCTCCGGAAAGATCCCCGGGGAGTCGTCCGTCGGCCCGCGTTCGACGTCGATCGCGGCGCTGACCTTCGCCAGCATTGCAGCGATCGCGACTCCACACACGGCTTCGACGGCCGACGTGATCCCTACCAGGGGCGGGGCCGGCCGCAGGAGCCAGATGGCATCCCGGCCGAGTCGTTTGTGTCCAGCCCTGGGTTGCCTGTTCGAGACTTCATCTCGGACGTGGGCGTGAGGGCAGTTCCGGTGTGCAGCGCCGACCGACATCCTCGCTGAGGCGGGCAGCCTCAGAACAGGCCGGGCTGCTCGGGCGGTTCGGTGCGCGAGCCCCCCTCCAGGGCCAGCAGGAAGCGCTTGATGTCGAGGCCGCCGCCAAAGCCCGTCAGGGCTCCGCCGGCACCGATGACCCGGTGGCACCGCACGACGATCGGCAGGGGATTGGCGCCGTTGGCCGCTCCCACGGCGCGGCTGGCGCCGGGCCGCCCGATTCGGCGGGCGAGTTCGCCGTAGCTGATCGTTTCCCCCGGCGGGATCTCGGTGAGAGCCTGCCAGACCGCGTGTTGGAACGGAGTGCCCCGCGGTGCGAGGGCGAGATCGAAGCGGGTGAGGCACCCGTCGAAGTACGCTTCGAGCTGCGCGCGCGCCGGAGCGAAGGCGGTGTCGTCGCAGTACCAGTCCGGCCCCGGCGTCACCGCGCCCTTGCCGCGCGGAAACCCGATGCAGGCGAGGCGTTCATCCGGTCCGGCGAGGACCAGCGGACCGATGGGGGTCGACAGGATCGTGTAGCGTGTTGCTGGCATGGCGAGGCTCGTCAGCGAGGAGGCCTGACCTTCGCTCTCTGTCCGGTCAGATTTCGAGGATGGGCGGTTTTTCGATTGGGAATGCGCCAGACCGCTTGTCCGGCGACCGGACCCTTGTGCCGGGCGGATACAAAGGCTCGCTGAAAAATTCAGGCTTATTCTGCCGAGGATTTACAACTAATCACCGTAATAAACAACTCAGGGTTTGGGATGGATACTGATCTTTCTCGAGTTGATCGGTCTGTCCGATTCACCATTCCGGTGGATTTTGTACAAATCATTTGCATAACGGAAAAAACCTCGCCTTACAGGGACGGCATCCTGGCGCGCATCCTGACAAGACGGAGCGTCGGAGGAGGCTGCTGACGGCAGGCGTATCGGACAAGTTGCAATGACGGGTCATCCGCGTCCCGATCCGGTCACCTGGCGCTCCCAGGGACGGTTCGTTGCCAGTATCGCATCGATGCGACACCTCCAGCTGTTCAACGATCGCGGCGGACTCGCAATCGGTTTCGACGTCCTGCGTTCGACCATGCCCGACATCGCGATCGCCGGCAGTCAGAACGAGGCCTTCAGCCTGTGGGAGACCCGCTCGTCCAGCGGCTTCGTGACGAAACCCAAGTTCAACGCGCAGCTGATCACGATCCGCTTCGTGACGAGCGGTCACGTCATCTATCGGCGCCGGTCCGGAGACGTCGACGGCGTTCCGACGCATGCGACCCTCGTCAACTTCAGCGACCTGCGGGAGGTCCAGGCCTTCGGCGCGTTCGGTGCGGTCAGCGGGACGTTCAGCGTCGAGGCGCTGATGGCCGCCCAAGTGGCCCTGACGGGCATCCGCGATGGTACCCTGCCGGACCTCGCGCCCACGGCTCCCGTGGCGACCCCTGCCATGATGGCCCTGTTTCTCACCCTGCAGCGGGTTCAGCAGCAGATCCAGGGTCTCGACAGCCATGACGACCTGACCTTCCCACTCCTGAAGGAGATCCTGAGCTACCAGTTGCTGTCGGCTTGGCCCCGGCGCGCCGCCCCTGCTCCGTCCCAGGCGCAAGACATCCCCTCCCGCAGCCTCGGGCGGGCGCTCGACTACATCGCGGCGAATCTCTCGCGGGCCCTGACCCTCGCCGACATCGCGGCAGTGGCGGGGATCAGCGTCCGCTCGCTTCAGGACCGCTTTCGACGTGACCTCGGGCGTACGCCCGTTCAGGTGATCCTCGAGCTCCGGCTGGCGCAAGCCCACCGGGACCTGATGTCCCCCACCAAGGCGTCCCTCTCGATCGCCGACATCGCCCGCTCCTGGGGCTTCGTCCATATGGGCGATTTCGGCCAGCGCTACCGTCGCCAGTACGGTCGCACGCCGACGGAAACCCGCCGCGCCAGCCGCGCCGTCTGAGGCGTTCGGACCGGCCCGGCACCGTTGCGGGGCGCCGAGAATGCTCGGCCCTCGCCAACGATCGGATCGGCGTCGGAGCGTTTCTATCGGGATTGCGCGCGATCGTATCACGATTGCGATGATTTGACAGTTTCTGTCATTTGACAGAATTTGAGTAAGCGTCGCTTTGCCGGAAAGAATATTTCCAAAAGTGCGATCAATCTGCGGGGCGGACTTCAAGTGCCTGGCGGGAGATTTATCGGTCTATCGCGGCAATGATGGTTGTATCTCTGTTGCAGCAGAGTGCCGACGGTGCGGCCTCTCTTTATTCAAACCTCTCCCGATGTTGCAATCACACGTGTCGCCAGATGCCGTATACTGAACCCACGCTTGCCTGGCTGGAAAACCTCAACCGGGATCGGACCGTCGCACCGCGAGCCTTCGCCGAAGGCGCCGGCTCGGCCACGGCGGACGCGCAGCCGACCTCGTTCGACACTGCCGATACGACGGGCCTCGAGGACGAATTGCAGAAGCGTCTCGGCCAGATCGTGTTCTCGACCCTCTGCGAGAAGCTCGGCCGATCGGCCCTGCTGTCGGTGGAGAGTGACCTCGCCGCGACCGGGAGCCTGACGCCCGATCATCTCCGGGCGGCGCGTGCCCTGCTCAACTGGTCCATGTCCGATCTTGCCCTGAAGAGCGGCCTCTCGATCTCGACGATCAAGCGCATCGAGTTGGAACCGCAGGACGTCACTCGGCGCAGCTACCGCCTCGTGGTCGACACCCTGCGGGGCGGGGGCATCCGCTTCGTCACCCTCGAGGGCGGCACGATCGCGGTGGCCAAGGCAAGCCGGGCCGCCCCGCCGGCGTCCGCGCTTCTGCCGCAGATTCCCGGCCACGCGGGCTGACGGGCGGCGTCCCGCTCAGAACAGCGGGATGTCGTGATGGCTGAGCCCCGAATGGGGGGTGTGATGGGGGGCGACGTCGAGGTGCGCGCCGGAATCGGTCCCGGCCGCATGATCGCCGGCCTCAGGCAGACTGGGCTCCGGAGCGTCGGCCATCGTGGCCATGGCCTCGACGCGCAGGTTCGCGGCCGGATCGCCTGCTCCTTGGCCGCCCTCTGCGAATACGAAGCTGTCGGCACCGGCTTCGCTCGCGATCGGGTGGTGGCCATGGCTGACCGCGTGGTCCCTGTACCCCTGGTGCCGAGCGGCGTGCTGGTCGGGTCCGACCGCCGTGGCGGTGCCGTCCTGATCAACCGGTGTCGTGGCGGGTGGCGGCGTGAGCGGTGTGGGCTCGGGTAGAGCCGCCGCGCCGCCGCGACCGTCATCGTGCAGGAGGCCGTCATCGTGCATGATCTGGCCCGGGAGAACGCCCTCGATGTCGACGCCGATGAGATCCAGCTTGGCGACGTAGCTTCCCATCCCGGCCGCTTCGGCCTGGGCGTGGACATCGGCGACCTTCTGCGCGCCGGTCACGTACTCGATCGCGACGACGTCCTTGCCGGCATCCTGGGCGATCTTCAACTGGTCGAGGCTCGCCTGCGTCTCGGCGGTAGGCTGCTTCGCGGAACCGTCATCGTTGTAGAACAGGTTCTCCTTGAACAACCCGTCGATGCTGTCGACGTAGGCTCTGTCCGTCAGCAGCTCCTCCGCCCCGTTGACCCAGACCTTGAACGTCGGAGCCTGCGCCTTGGCATAGGCGCTCAGCTCCTGGACAAGCGTCCGCATCGCACCGGCGGCGTCGCCCCCGGGCGCATGCGCCTGGGACCAGGGCAGTTGGAACGCATCGACCACGTCGAAGTAGATCCCGTCATAGCCCGCCTTCACCATCCGATCGATGGAGGCTTCGGCGACCCCTTTCCACTCCGGCGTCCAGTAGGCGACCTCGAAATCGCCCGCCCAGTTCGGGTCCTCGGGTCCGAGCGCTTCGCTCGGGATCGAGGCGAAGTAATCCCGGTAGGCCTCGGCCTCCCCGAGGCTGAAATAGCCCAGGAGCAGGGCCTGGCCCGGGCCGCCGCCCATCTGCTTCACCTCGGCCGGCGTGAACATCTGTCCGTCATCGGTGTAGACCTCGACCACCTTCACGTCGAACGGCGCGGCCGCGATCACCGCGGGATCGACGCCTTGCAGGACATACATCGCCGTCTTGGGCATCTCCGTGCCTCCCATGGTGTTTCTGTGCTTTTGGATGGGTGATGAGTCGGGGCCTGGGTGGGCCGGGACCCGTCGGGTCTCGCGGGCCGTGCGCCCTGTGACCGGCGGCCTAGTCGGTGGGGGCTAGGTCGTCCGCGGACCAGGTCTCACGGATGTTGCCCACGTCGATCTCGTAGGCTTCTCCGAGATTCCAGACGCCGACGACGGCGCCGACGCGGCCGTCGGGCAGGCGCACCAAGTCGAGGTGGATGAAGGGGGAAGGGGTCACGGGCACATCCTCCAGCGTCTTCGCCAACGGAGTACGCCGTCTTCGAACCCGAATATCAGTTCATATGGCGCAACCGGAGCAATCAATACGACTGAAAATTGATGTAGATATTTTTTCCTGCGGTATTGAATTGGTGTTAATCTTAGACGTTTATGGGATTGACGTCAAAGCACGCTGATCTACGGCGCCGAACCGGGGACGGATGGCTACGCTTCGGCGCATCCGGCCACGGCGTGCCCTCAGGGCGGTTCGGACCGGCGGGAATGGACCACGTGGGGAGCCAGGATGTATTCCACAGCGATCAACAGCAGCGTTGCTTGCTGATCTTTGTAAGGCCAAGTTCCAGCCACAATCTTCAAGAAGTCTACGGCTCCTGCTATTTCTGCGGAGGCGGTCATGACAGTGACGATCTTTGATCCTCTGACCGGGAAGATGGTGACGATCACGCTGCCCGACTGGCGATAGGCCGAGGGCTGTGCCGCGCGGGCATCACGCGTAAGGGGGCGCTCCCGTCCCGGGCGGGCCGGGAGCGCGATGCGCGGGCCCTACTCCGCCGCCTCGCTGTAGGACTCCACCGGCGGGCAGGCGCAGACGAGGTTGCGGTCGCCGTAGGCGTTGTCGACCCGGTTGATCGGGGGCCAGTACTTGTCCATCCCCAGGCTTCCGCTCGGGAAACAGGCCGCTTCGCGGGAATAGGGGCGTTCCCAGGCGCCCACGAGGTCCCGCACCGTGTGGGGGGCGTGCTTCAGGGGGTTGTTGGCCCGGTCCATCCGCCCGTCCTCGATGGCACGGATCTCCTCGCGGATCGCCAGCAGGGCGTCGCAGAAGCGGTCGATCTCGCCCTTGGTCTCGGATTCGGTGGGCTCGATCATCAGGGTGCCGGCCACCGGCCAGGACATGGTCGGCGGGTGGAAACCGCAATCGATCAGGCGCTTGGCGATGTCGTCGACGCTGACGCCCGCACTCTTCTGGAACGGCCGCACGTCGATGATGCACTCATGCGCCACCCTGCCCTGCGCGCCGGAATACAGCACCGGGTAGGCCCCCTTCAGACGGGCCGCGATGTAGTTGGCGTTGAGGATGGCGATGCGAGTCGCCTGGGTGAGGCCGCGCCCGCCCATGAGCAGGCAGTAGCTCCACGAGATCGGCAGGATCGAGGCCGAGCCGTAGGGCGCCGCCGAGACCGCCCCCGCCTCCCCCGTGCGCGGGTCGGTGGGCAGGAACGGGATCAGGTGCGCCTTCACGCCGATCGGACCCATGCCGGGGCCTCCCCCGCCGTGGGGGATGCAGAAGGTCTTGTGTAGGTTGAGATGGCTGACGTCGGCCCCGATATCACCGGGGCGGGCGAGGCCCACCAGGGCGTTCAGGTTGGCCCCGTCGAGGTAGACCTGTCCGCCGTGGCCGTGGACGATGTCGCAGATCGCGCGGACCTGGACCTCGAACACCCCATGGGTCGACGGATAGGTGATCATGCAGGCGGCGAGCTTCTCGGAATGCTGCTCGGCCTTCCGCCGGAAATCGTCGAGGTCGACATTGCCTTGCGCGTCGGCCCCCACGACCACGACGCTCATGCCGCACATTTGCGCCGAGGCCGGGTTGGTGCCGTGAGCCGAGGACGGGATCAGGCAGACGGTCCGGTGCACGTCGCCCCGCGACAGGTGATAGGCTCGGATCGCCAGGAGTCCGGCATACTCGCCCTGGGCACCGGAATTCGGCTGCATCGAGATCGCGTCGTAGCCGGTGATGGCGCAGAGCTTGTCGGACAGATCGTCGATGAGCTCCCGGTAGCCGAGGGCTTGGTCCGCTGGGACGGAGGGATGGATCTCCGAGAATTCCGGCCAGGAGATCGGCAGCATCTCGGCGGTGGCATTGAGCTTCATCGTGCAGGAGCCGAGCGGAATCATCGCACGATCGAGCGCCAGATCCCGGTCGGCGAGACGGCGCATGTAGCGCGTCATCTCGCTCTCGGCCCGGTTCATGTGGAAGATCGGATGGGTCAGGTAGGGCGAGGTCCGCACCAGCCCGGCGGGCAGACGGTTCTCCGGCCAAGCCTCGTCGTAGGCCGGGTCCGTCGCCCCGAAGGCGCGCCAGACGGCCTGGAGAATGTCGGGCCGGGTGCGCTCGTCCACCGTGATACCGACGCGGTCGTCGCCCACCTTGCGCAGGTTGACGCCGTTGGCCACCGCCTGTCCGAGGATCAGGCCCTGGAAGGCCCCGACCCGGACGGTGATCGTGTCGAAGAAGTGCTCCGGCTCGACCGTGAAGCCGAGGGCCTCGAGCCCGGCGGCGAGACGCACGGCGTCGCGATGGACCCGGGCCGCGATCGCCTTCAGTCCGCGCGGGCCGTGGAACACCGCGTACATGCCGGCGATGACCGCGAGCAGCACCTGCGCGGTGCAGATGTTCGACGTCGCCTTCTCGCGGCGGATGTGCTGCTCGCGCGTCTGGAGCGCGAGGCGGTAGGCGCGGTTGCCGCGGGCATCCACCGACACGCCGACGAGGCGACCCGGCAGGGTGCGCTTGTGGGCATCGCGGGTCGCCATGTAGGCCGCGTGCGGGCCGCCATAGCCCATCGGCACGCCGTAGCGCTGCATCGAGCCGATGGCGATGTCCGCGCCCATCTCACCCGGCGATTTCAGGAGTGTCAGCGCCAGCGGGTCCGCCGCCACCACCGCGACCGCCCCGGCCGCGTGCAGGTCGGCGATGGGCTGGGTCAGGTCGCAGATCCCGCCGCAGACGCCGGGATACTGGAAGATCGCACCGAAGACCTGGGCGGGATCGAGGTCCTTGGCCGGATCGCCGACCACGACGGTCCAGCCCAGCGGCGCGGCGCGGGTGCGCAGCACCGCGAGGGTCTGGGGCAGGCACTCGGCATCGACGAAGAAGGCGGTCTTTGCATTGCCGGAGATCCGTTGGGCCATGCCCATGGCTTCCGCCGCGGCGGTGGCCTCGTCGAGCAACGAGGCGTTCGCGATGTCGAGGCCGGTCAGGTCGCAGACCAGGGTCTGGAAGTTCAGGAGCGCCTCGAGCCGGCCCTGGCTGATCTCCGGCTGATAGGGCGAGTAGGCGGTGTACCAGGCGGGGTTCTCGAAGATGTTGCGCTGGATCACCGGCGGCATGGTGGTGCCGTGGTAGCCCTGCCCGATCAGCGAGACGAGGAGCCGGTTCTTGTCGGCGATGCCCCGCATGTGCTCGATCACCCGACGCTCCGTCATGGCGACCCCGAAATCGAGGCGCTCGTCCTGCCGGATGTCGGTCGGCAGGGTCTCGTCCATCAGGGCCGGCAGGCTCTCGGCGCCGACGACGCCGAGCATCGTCTCGATTTCCTGCGTCGTCGGGCCGATGTGGCGGCGGTTGGCGAAGTCGTAGGGGTCGTAGCGGTCGGTGGTCATGGGGGACCTCGGATGTCGCTGGTGCGGGAATGGAATCGCGCTGCCCTCTCCCTCATGGGGAAGGGATCGAGCGTGGGGCCGTCGGGTGATCCTCGATCACCGGGCGACCGCGGGCGTCGGCCCTGTCTGTCCGGACGGGGGCAGGCGCCGCTCCGCGGATCGGAGGGGCGGCGCTACTTCGCGAATTCGGCGTAGGCGGCCTCGTCCATCAGCCCGTCGAGGCTGGCCGGATCGTCGAGGCGGATGCGGTAGAGCCAGCCTGCGCCCTGCGGGTCTGTGCCCACGCTGGATGGGTCGGTCACGGCTGCCTCGTTGATCGCGATGACCTCGCCGGAGACCGGCGCATAGACATCCGAGGCCGCCTTGACGGATTCGACCACCGCCGCGGCCTCGCCCTTGGTCAGCTTCGCGCCCACCTTCGGCAGCTCGATGAAGACGAGGTCCCCGAGCTGTTCGGCGGCGTGGGTGGTGATACCCACCGTGGCGACCTCGCCGGTGCAGTCCAGCCACTCGTGCTCGTCCGTGAACTTCCGCATCGCACTCTCCTGGTTGTTGGCAAAGGGGGTTGGAACGGGCCCGATCAGGCGCGCTTGAAGCCTGCGGGAACGAAGGGCAGGGCCGCGACCGCGACGGCGAGGCGCTTGCCCCGCACTTCGGCGAAGACGCGGGTGCCGGGGGCAGCGAGCGCGGCCGGCAGGTAGCCCATGGCGATGGGGGCCTGCAGGCTGGGTCCGAAGCCGCCGGAGGTCACTTGGCCGACCGCCGTGCCGGTCTCGTCGGCGAACAGCGGCGCTCCCGCCCGCACGGGGGTGGGCCCCTCGGGACGCAGGCCGACGCGCTTGCGACTCGGGCCGTCCTCCAGGGCTGCGAGGATGCGCGCAGCACCGGGAAAACCGCCGGCCCGGACCCCGCCGCGCCGGCGCACTCTCGGAATGGCCCAGGACAGCCCGGCCTCCACCGGGTCGGTGCCCGGGTCGATGTCGTTGCCGTGCAGGCACAGCCCCGCTTCCAAGCGCAGGGAATCGCGGGCGCCGAGTCCGATCGGCAGCACGGCCGGATCGGCCAGCAGCGCTTCGGCCAGGGCCTCGGCCTTGTCCTCGGGGATCGAGATCTCGAAGCCGTCCTCACCGGTATAGCCGGAGCGGGTGACGATGGCGGAGGCACCCAGCAGCCCGAGCATCCGCACGTCCATGAAGCGCATTGCGGCTACCTCTGGTGCGAGGCGCGTCAGGGCTGCCTCGGCGCCCGGCCCCTGCAGGGCGACGAGGGCGCGGGCCAGCACCGTGACCGTGCAGGCGTCGGCGAGATGCGCACGGAGATAGGCCTCGTCAGCGACCTTGTTGGCGGCGTTGACCACGAGGACGAGGCTGTCGCCGCAATGGGCGACCATCAGGTCGTCGCGGATGCCGCCCGACGCATCGAGGAGGAGCCCGTAGCGCTGGCGGCCCGGCTTCAGGCCGAGCACATCGATGGGCAGGAGGGTCTCGAGTGCGCGCGCCACGTCGTCGACATCGCCCGAGCGCGGGGTGAGCCGGATTTGACCCATATGCGAGACGTCGAACAGCCCGGCCTGGGCCCGCGTGTGCAGGTGCTCCTTGAGCAGGCCCGCCGGGTACTGCACCGGCATGGCGTAGCCCGCGAAGGGGACCATGCGGCCGCCGTGACGCAGGTGCAGGGCATGGAGGGGCGTGCAGGCAACATCGGGGGACATCGGATTACTCCACGACAAACAGCCTCCGGAAGCTCGACTGAGCGTTTCCGGCTGCCCCCATCTGTCGCGGTTACCTGAGAGCTTCTCCCCGACCGCTGCTGCGGTCCGGGATTTCTCCTTCGGTGGACGCCATCAGGCGCCTCTCTCCAGATTGTCCAACGGTACGGTGATTGTGCCTGAGAGTTTCCGGGGGTGGTTGCTCCGTCGGCGCCATGGTTCGAAAGTTTCTGCGTGTGAAACGCTCGACCTGGGCTCTCCCGTATCGTCCTTGATGACCACGTCAGGGTTTCACATCGCACTGCGTCAGGCAAGGCGCCCTGCCCGGCCGGTGCGTTACGCTTTCGCCGATCCGTCAGTCCGACCACGATCCGCGACCGCGCTCGGGAACCGCGGCGACTCCGGCCGGATTCCCTCGATATGCCGATCGCACCCGGACGAGACCTCCCCGAACACGATCTCGCCGGGCCCCGCCCCCGCCGGGGCCGCGTCCCGAAGCCGGGCTCAGCCGCGTTCGACCCGGCCCTGACCGACAAGGCGCTGGCGATCCACGCGCGCCTCTGCCCGGTCTATGGCTGCCCGATCCCCTACTTCCACAGCCTCGACCCGTTGAGCGAACTCGTCTCCTCGCTGCTCTCCCACCGGACCCGCAACGCTGAGTCCGGCCGGGCCTTCAAGGCCCTCCGGGCGCGCTATCCCGACTGGGACCAGATGCTGGCTGCCCCCGTCTCCGACATCGAGGCGACCATCGCGGGGGTGACCTGGCCCGAACTGAAGGCGCCGCGGCTCCAGGCGATCCTCTCCGCCGTGCAGGCGCGCCACGGCGCACTGAACCTCGACTTCTTGAAGGATATGGCGGTGGAGGAGGCCCGGGCCTGGCTCGAGGCGATTCCCGGGGTCGGGCCGAAGACGAGTGCGGCAGTGCTCTCCTTCAGTATTCTGCGGATGCCGGCCCTGCCGGTGGACAGCCACCACCACCGGGTTGCCCAGCGCACCGGACTCATCGGTCCCCGCGTCGATGTGGGGCCGTCCCACCCGATCCTGCGGGCGCAACTGCCGGCGGACTGGAGTGCGCAGGCGCTCTACGACAACCATGAAGTGCTGATGCTGCACGGGCAGAAGGTTTGCCACCACCGCAATCCCGCCTGCACCCGCTGCGTGCTTCTCGACCTGTGCCCCGAAGGACAGGCGCGGACGGGGAGCGGGGGCGCGATCCGGGAGCCGTAACGGCTCCGCTCGGCTCGTCGCGACGATCCTGCGCGATTGTCGGAGGATTTCGCGGAGCCTTGACCGGTTCCGGCATGGCGTCCAGAAACCGGCGCTCGGCTGCACGGGATTTCGTCCGCGGCCGCTCTCCCTCAATTCGCACGAGGACCCCGCCGCGATGACCGCGTTCAAGGAACTGGTGTTCTCGGGCGTACAGCCGACCGGGAACCTGCATCTCGGCAACTATCTCGGCGCCATCAAGCGCTTCGTCGAGATGCAGGCGCGCGATGCGCAGTGCCTTTACTGCGTCGTCGACCTGCACGCGATCACCCTGTGGCAGGACCCGGCTGCGCTGAAGGGCCAGATCCGCGAGGTCACCGCCGCCTTCCTCGCCGCCGGCATCGACCCGAAGCGCTCGATCGTCTTCAACCAGAGTCAGGTGCCCCAGCACGCCGAACTCGCCTGGATCTTCAATTGCGTCGCGCGGCTGGGCTGGCTCAACCGCATGACCCAGTTCAAGGACAAGGCCGGCAAGGACCGGGAGAACGCCTCGATCGGGCTCTACGACTATCCCGTGCTGATGGCGGCCGACATCCTGGCCTACCGCGCCACCCACGTGCCGGTGGGCGAGGACCAGAAGCAGCACCTCGAGCTGACCCGCGACATCGCCCAGAAGTTCAACAACGACTTCTCGCAGTCGATCGCCGCCCACGGGCACGACGAAGGGGCCGGCTTCTTTCCTGTCACCGAGCCCCTGATCGGCGGGCCGGCGGCGCGCGTCATGAGCTTGCGCGACGGGACCAAGAAGATGTCGAAGTCGGACGCCTCCGACAATTCGCGGATCAACCTGACGGACGATGCCGACGCCATCGCGGCCAAGGTGCGCAAAGCTAAGACCGACCCCGACGCCCTTCCCTCCGAGGTGGCGGGCCTGGCCGGGCGCCCCGAGGCGGACAATCTGGTGGGCATCTTCGCGGCCCTGAAGGATGTCACGCGCGAGGAGGTCCTGCGCGACTTCGGCGGCGCCCAGTTCTCGGCCTTCAAGGGGGCCCTGGTCGAACTCGCCGTCGAGACCCTGGCTCCGCTGGGCGCCGAGATGAAGCGCCTCGTGTCCGATCCGGCCGAGATCGACGCGGTGCTGGCCGACGGCGCCGAGCGCGCCGAGGCCATCGCGGCCCCGACTCTCGACGCCGTCAAGGACATCGTCGGATTCGTCCGCCGGGGACCGCGCCTGCGGATGGTGTGAGGAGACGCGGCCCTTCCCCACGCGCGGGAAAGGGCCGCTCGGGAGGCGTCAGCTCTCGCCGCGGGCGACCCGGGCCTCGTACTCGGGCAGCTCGATCTGGCCTTCCCGCGCGACGCGGGCCTTGTCCGCCTCGGGGATGACGTCGGCGACCATGTCGAGACGCTTCCAGAGGGCGAGCGGCGTCTCCTTTTCGGGGGTGGGCACGTACCGGTTCTGCGCCACCTTCTGGTACTTGTGGATGTAGCGCGGGCAGTTGACCCAGGCCTTCGTCACCTCGACGCGGACGAGGTACTTGGCTTCCGTGTACTCGGCCATCAGGGGATCGTCGCGCAGCATCCGGGCATGGCCCTGGACGCGGACCCTGTGCGGGGTCTCGAAGTCGATGAAGAGCAGGCCGACCTTGGACTGCCCCTCGATGTTGCCCATCGAGTACCACATGCCGTTGCCGTCGAAGCCCGGGAACACCAGCGTGTTGCCCGCGATCACCTTCACGAAGCCGGGGCTACCACCCTTGTAGGAAACGGTCGGCATGCCGTCGGGATCGACGGTGGAGAGAAAGAACATGTCTCGGCTGCCGATGAAGGCGGCCTCGGTCTCACCGATCTTGTCCTGGACCCAGCCCGTGTCCAGGCGCTCGGCGAGCTTGACGGTGTTGAACTCTTCCTGCAGCGCGCGATGCGCGTCGGAGTAGAGCGATGCCATGGGGGTCCTCCGCGTTTCGGCTGCTCTCATCCGGGCGGCCGTTGCCCGGGATGATCGCGGGAAACCTGTCGGAGCACAACAGGCGCCGCCGCTTCGTCGCGTCCGAGGGGGCGTGCCGTGGCCCCGGTTCGCGCATGAAAAAACCGGCGCCGCTCTCGCGACGCCGGCTTCATCCCTCAGAGGAGACCGGGCGACGCCGGTCTCCTCCATCCCGACTCAGTTCTTGGACTTGTCGACGAGGGCCTTCTCGGAAATCCACGGCATCATGCCGCGCAGCTTGGCGCCGACTTCCTCGATCGGGTGGGCGGCGAGCTTGGCGCGGGTGGCCTTGAACGAGGTCTGGCCGACCTTGTTCTCGAGCATCCAATCGCGGGTGAACTTACCCGACTGGATGTCGTTGAGTACGCGCTTCATCTCGGCCTTGGTCTCCGGCGTGACGATGCGGGGACCGGTGACGTACTCGCCGTACTCGGCGGTGTTCGAGATCGAGTAGTTCATGTTGGCGATGCCGCCCTCGTAGATGAGGTCGACGATGAGCTTCACCTCATGCAGGCACTCGAAATAGGCCATCTCCGGGGCGTAACCGCCCTCGACCAGGGTCTCGAAGCCGGCCTTGATCAGCTCGACGAGGCCGCCGCAGAGCACGGCCTGCTCACCGAACAGGTCGGTCTCGCACTCTTCCTTGAAGGTGGTCTCGATGATGCCGGCGCGGCCGCCGCCATTGGCCGAGGCGTAGGACAGGCCGAGGTCGTGGGCGTTGCCCGAGGCGTCCTGCGCGATGGCGATCAGGGTCGGCACGCCGCCGCCCTTCAGATACTCGCCGCGCACGGTGTGGCCGGGGCCCTTCGGCGCGACCATGAGCACGTCGAGGTCCTTGCGGGGCTCGATGAGGTTGAAGTGGACGTTGAGGCCGTGGGCGAACAGGAGGGCGGCGCCCTGCTTCATGTTCGGCGCGAGGGACTCCTTGTAGATGTCGCCCTGGAGCTCGTCCGGGGTCAGCATCATGACGACGTCGGCCTGCTTGGCGGCCTCGGCCACCGACATCACCGTGAAGCCCTCGTGCTCCGCCTTCTTGGCCGTGGCCGAGCCCTCGCGCAGCGCGATGACGATGCCCTTGACGCCGGAATCGCGCAGGTTGAGCGCGTGGGCATGGCCCTGGCTGCCGTAGCCGACGATGACGACCTTCTTGCCCTTGATCAGGTTGAGGTCGGCGTCACGATCGTAATAGACCCGCATGGGTTGGTTCCTCTTCTCGTGGGGTGTCAGGGTCGGGCCTGGCCGTAGAGGGCCAGGAACTGATCGACGGCGCGGGCTGCGTCACGTCGGATCTCGGCGGCGTCGAGGTCGAGCGCGTCGCCGAGAAGAAGTCTGATCTGGATGTCGCGCCCGACCAGACCCAGGAAGGTCCGGAAGGCCGTCTCGCTATCCTCGAAGGCTAGGAACCCGGCGGTGCGTCCCGCCTCGAGCACGGGCTTGACCCGCCCGCCGATGGCCAGCCGCCCGTTCGCCAGCACGATGCCACCGAGGTTGCTCTTGCGCGAGCCGGCATGCGCGATGGCGATGCGGTTGAGAACCACCGAGGTGCGGCCCGCGATGACGTCGAGCCAGGTCACCGCGAAGTCGAGCAGGCGGTCGCGCAGGGTGGCCGCGTCGAGGGCACTCTTGGCGTCGCGCCCCGCATGGACCCGCGAGGCCTGCCAGCGCACCGTGGCGGTGAGGAGACCGTCCCGGTCCCCGAACCACTTGTAGAGCGTTTCCTTCGAGCAGCTCGCACGGCGTGCCACCGCATCCATGGTGAGCTGGTCGCCTTCCTCGACGAGCAGGGCGAGCACGGCATCGAGCACCGCCTGCTGGCGGGCCGAAGGCGCATCGTGCACCGTCTCGTCAGAAGGGGCCGAACTCGGGGACATGCTTCCTGTGCACCAGTACCGTACCGTACGGTACGCGGTTCCCTAAGCCGATTCGGTCACCTGGGCAAGGGGCGCGCCTCGCCGAACCTTACGCGGGCAGTTTGAGGCCTTCGCGGGCGAAGACCGACTGCACGGCGGGGCGCGCGGCCATGGCCCGGGCATGGGCCGTCCAGGCGGGGAAGCGCTCGGCCATGTCGAAGCCCAGCGCCGGACCCCGACCCCAGGTCCAGAACAGCAGAAGATAGGGATCCGCGACGCTGTAGGTCTCACCGAGAGCCCAGCCGCCGTTGGAGAGCTTGACCTCGGTCATCGTGAACAGGTCGCCGCAGGTCTCAGCCCCCTTGGCCTGGATGCCGGGGAAGGCCGATTCGTCGTTCGTGTAGCGTTCGGCCCGGCGGATATGTGCGTAGGCGATGTGGTGGCCCGTGGAGAGCCAGCCGAGCCATTCGTCGACCCGTGCCTGGTCGCGCGGATCCTGCGGCCAGAGGCCGGCTCCAGGGTGCATCCGCGCGATGTGGCGCAGGATCGCGGTGTTCTCGGTGAGCACCCAGTCGCCCTCTACGAGGGCTGGTACGCGGCCGCGCTCATTGACGGCGAGGTAGCCGGGCGCCCGCTGGTCGCCCTTGGCAAGGTCGAGCCGCACCGTCTCGTAGGGCGCGCCGGTCTCCGCGAGGGCGATGTGAGAGGCGAGCGAGCAGGCGCCCGGAGCGTAGTAGAGGATGGTCATAGAAGCTCCGAGTCGTTGCAGGTGATGCCGATCGGGGTCGCGAACGTCCCGGGGCCTTGGGACAGGGCGAAGTTCGGTGCCGAGGCGATCGGCGGGAGAAAGCGCCCGTCCTCCGATCCCGTTCGGGCCCTGTCTCGACGCTTCCGCTTCGGCGCAGGCCGCCGTCTGGCGGCGGTCTGCGGCCGGGATTTACATCGGCTCGGCGCCGCGTCCCATCGCGGCGATGCCGGTGCGGGAGATCTCCACGAGGCCGATCACCGTCATCAGGCTGATGAAGCGATCGATCTCCTCGGTGGTGCCGGTGACTTCGAACACGAAGGAGTTCAAGGTCGCATCCAGGGTCTTGGCGCCGAAGGCCGCCGCGAGGGTCAGCGATTCGGTGCGGTGTTCCCCGGTGCCCGCCACCTTGACGAGACAGAGTTCGCGCTCGAGGGCCTTGCCCTGGAGTGTGAGGTCGACGACCCGATGCACAGGCACGAGGCGGTCGAGCTGCGCCTTGATCTGCTGAATCACCGCGTCGGTTCCGGCGGTGACGATGGTGATGCGGGAGAGGTGGCGCGCCACCTCGGTCTCCGACACCGTCAGGCTCTCGATGTTGTAGCCCCGTCCCGAGAACATGCCCGAGATCCGGGCGAGCACGCCGGGCTCGTTATCGACGATGACGGCCAGGGTGTGCCGGTTGATCGGCTCGACCCGGCCGGCATCGGGATAGTGTGTGTTCATGGCGTTCATGGCGTGCCCCGGATCTTCGTCTGCGATGGCGTGTCGTGGGTGGCCCGGCGGGGCCGATCGGAAAGGGACCGGGCGCGGCCGCGCCCGGTCCGAATGTGTCAGGATGGGTCCGGAGGCTCAGACCAGCATCTTGCCCTCTTCCGAGATGACGTCACCGATCTCGACCCCGGTCTCGCCGAGGTAATCGGACAGCAGCATCTCGTTGTGCGCCTTGCCCGACGGGATCATCGGGAAGCAGTTCTCCTTCTTGTCGACGACGCAGTCGAAGACGACGGGGCCGTCATAGTCGAGCATCTCGGCGATCGCGGCGTCGAGGTCGCCCGGCTTCTCGCAGCGGATGCCCTTGGCGCCGTAGGCCTCGGCCAGCTTCACGAAGTCCGGCAGGCTCTCGGAGTAGCTCTGCGAGTAGCGCGAGCCGTGCAACAGCTCCTGCCACTGGCGCACCATGCCCATGTACTCGTTGTTCAGGATGAAGATCTTGACCGGGAGGCGGTACTGAACCGCCGTGGACAGCTCCTGCATGTTCATCAGGATCGAAGCCTCGCCGGCGATGTCGATGACGAGCCCGTCCGGGTGGGCGAGCTGCGTGCCGATGGCCGCCGGCAGGCCGTAGCCCATGGTGCCGAGGCCGCCGGAGGTCATCCAGCGATTCGGCTCGTCGAACTTGAAGTACTGCGCCGCCCACATCTGGTGCTGGCCGACCTCGGTGGTGACGTAGGTCTCGCGGTCCTTGCAGGCCTCGTAGAGGCGCTGGACGGCGTATTGCGGCTTGATGATCGTGCCCGACGGCCAGTAGGCGAGGCAGTCGCGCGCCTTCCAGGTGCGGATCTTGGTCCACCAATCCTCCATGCGGGCCTTGTCCGGCTGGCGCGGCAGCGCCGTCCAGGCAGACAGCATGTCCTCGAGCACCGAGCCGCAATCGCCGACGATCCCGACATCGACCTTGACGACCTTGTTGATCGAGGACGCATCGATATCGATGTGGATCTTCTTCGAGAACGGCGCGAAGGCGTCGAGGCGGCCGGTGATGCGGTCGTCGAAGCGCGCCCCGATGCAGACCATGACGTCGCACTCATGCATCGCCAGGTTCGCCTCGTACGTCCCGTGCATGCCGAGCATGCCGAGGAACTTCTCGTCCGAGGCCGGGAAGGCGCCCAGGCCCATCAGGGTCGAGGTCACGGGGAAGCCGGTCTCGGCGGCGAGCTTGCGCAGCAGGGCCGAGGCGTGCGGACCGGCATTGATGACGCCGCCGCCGGTGTAGAGGATCGGCCGACGGGCCGAGGCCATCAGCTCAACGGCCGCCTGGATCTGGGCCGCATCGCCCTTGAAGGCCGGCTTGTAGGTCTTGTGGCCGTTCTGGGTGGGGCGCTCGTAGACGCCGGACGCGAACTGCACGTCCTTCGGCAGGTCGATGACGACCGGGCCGGGTCGGCCGTTCGCGGCGACGTAGAACGCCTCGTGCAGGATGCGCGGCAGGTCGTCGATCGATTTGACCAGATAGTTGTGCTTCGTGCAGTGGCGCGTGATGCCGACCGTGTCGCACTCCTGGAAGGCGTCCGTGCCGATCAGGTGCGTGGGAACCTGGCCGGTGATGCAGACCAGCGGAATCGAATCGAGCAGCGCGTCGGTCAGGCCGGTGATGATGTTGGTGGCGCCGGGGCCCGAGGTGACCAGGACGCAGCCGACCTTGCCGGATGAGCGCGCATAGCCCTCGGCCGCATGGACGGCGCCCTGCTCATGGCGCACCAGGATGTGCTTGAGAGTCTCCTGGTGGAAGAGCGCGTCGTAGATCGGCAGCACCGCGCCGCCGGGATACCCGAACAGCGTGTCGACACCCTGATCCTGAAACGCCCGGATGACCATTTCGGCCCCGGTCATGACCTCGCCGCCCATCGTCCTGCTCCTTGAAACTCTGTGTGCTGTACGTGTCGTCCGGCGCGTCGCGGCAATAAAAAAGGGCCCCGAGGGACCCTGCATGCGCCACCATTCGGATCGCGGACCCTGCTGTCAGGTCCGCCCCGTCGGTGGCGCTTCCGTTACGATAAGGATGGCACGCATCGCGTCTTCGTCCGCCTCGTTCGTCCGCCCGACAGGGCGAATCGAAAATCGTGAGGGGTGTCTTACCGAAGGCGGCGACACCGGTCAACGCCGAGACGCACGATCTTGCCGGTACAGGCGTCGCACATCCCCAGACGACAGGCGTCGGATGCGGACCGAATTACTCGACCGGAACTTCCCCCAGAATGGCGCCGGTCTTCGGGTCCGCATCAAATCGCATGCGTCGTCCGTCCTTGATCCCCTCGCCGTCCCAGTGGCCGTCATCGGCTTCGAGCTTGGTGATCGCGCTGTAGCCTGCGCTCTTCAGGGCCTGCTTCGTCTGGGCCGGCGTGAGCCAATCGGCCCCCGGAACCTCCGCCCGCGCCATTCCGGAAACTGCCAGAAGGACGATGGTCAGGGCAGCGGCACGGCGGGGATGGACGGTTCGGGGCATGTGAAGACTCCTGAGGCGGCACGGCCCCGTGGGCGCAGGCGCACAGGGTTCGCTGAAGTTAGGGCGAATGGCCGGCGCCGCGAGGGCGCGACCTCGGCCGGGGCACGGATTCGTGTTTGCCCCGCGTGGCATCGCCGTCCTATCACGTGCGAGGTCCGGGATCGGATCGCGCCCGATCCCGCCCGTGAGGACCCTGCCCCTGTCCGAAACCAGCGCTTTCCTCCTCTTGGACGTGGCGGGCGTCGCCTGCGCGCTCGCGCGGACGTCGGTCAGCGAGGTGCTGCCGCTGCCGGACCTGCACGCCCCGCCGGCCGGCGGTGGGCCGCTTGCGGGGTTCCTCAATCTCGGGGGCAGCCCGGTGCCCGTGGTCGACCTTGCCCGGCTTCTCGGTCTCAGCAGGAACGCCGTGCGTCGGGATGCCGGCGACGCCTACCAGCACATTCTCCTCGATGCGCCGCGGGGCACCGGCTTCCTGGTCGACCGCGTCGAGGACCTGATCACCGTCGAGGATGCGGCGCTGCGTCCGGTCGCGGCCGAGCGGACGCTCAATGGCTGCGTCGTTGCCGAGATCGCCCGGGATGACGGGCTGGTTCACGTGCTCGGCCTGGCACACCTTCTGTCGGCGGAGGAACGGGCGCGCCTGTCGGCCCTGACCGATGCGGCCGCCGAGCGCCTCGCCGCCCTGCCGGCCGCCTGACCCGGCCGGCACCCGCCATGCAGCACCCATGACGCGTCCGCCGCGCTCCGGCCCGGAGGTCGATCCGGGCTTTCCGGCCCTCAAGGCCCGGATCATCGCCCGCACCGGTCACCACTACTACGCCGACAAGGACGACCTCCTGTTCGACCGCCTGCGCAAGCGCTTCCGGGCGCTCGGGCTCGCGGATGCGACGGCCTACGCCGCCTGCCTCGACGACCGCCTGACCGGCGGCTCGGAATGGGCCGCGCTGGAGGCCGAGATCACCATCGGCGAAACCTTTTTCTTCCGCTACGCCGAGCAGTTCGCGGCCCTGCGCACCACCATCCTGCCCGCGCTGATCGCCGCCCGCGCCTCCGAGCGCACCCTGCGGGTCTGGAGCGCCGGCTGCTCTACCGGGGCCGAGCCCTACTCGATCGCCATCCTGCTGCACGAACTCCTGGGAACCGCCTTGCCGGAGTGGCGGATCGCGATCCTGGGCACCGACATCAGCACGGCCGCCCTCGAGACCGCGCGGGCGGGGATCTATGGTCGCTGGGCCCTCCGGACCCTGCCCCCCGGCGAGCGCCTGCGCTACTTCGTGCCGGGCCCGGCCGTCGCGGGGCCGGGCCGCGACGGCACCTATGCCCTGCGGCCGGAATTCCGCCGGATGGTGCGCTTCGAGCGGCGCAACCTGATGGACCTCCTCGACGTCCGTGCCGCCCCGCCCGTGGCGGAGTTCGACCTTATCCTCTGTCGCAACGTGCTCATCTACTTCGAGGCCGAGATCGTCCTGGGAATCGTGCGCGCCCTCGGCCGGCGCCTGACGCCCGAGGGCTGGCTCCTGATCGGGCATGCCGAGCCGAACCCGGCCATCGCGGCGATGCTGGAGCCCGTGAACCTGCCCGGAACCGTCGCCTATCGGCCACGGGGCGCCAGCCCCCCGGTCCCTCCGCCGACGCCCTGGATCCCGGAATTCATTCCCGAACCCATCCCGGTCGCTCCGCCGGCGCCCGTCTTCGGGGGCCCGGAGGCGGCCGAGCCCGACGCGTCCAAGTCCACCCTGGTCGACTCCACCCTGGCCGACGTCCTCGCGCCGCACGACGCGGATGCCGTCGAGCCCCTGGACGATACGGTCCGGCCGGACGATCTGACCCGCATCCGGGCCCTGGCCGATGCGGGCGAGACCGCGGAGGCCTGGCGGGCGATTCGGGCGGCGATCCGCACGGCGCCGACCGATCCCGTGCTGCACTACTATGACGGCCTCCTCGCCCACAGCCTCGGGCGCGAGGCCGAGGCCGAGCGGGCCTGGCGGGGCGCGCTCTACCTCGACCGCACTTTCGTGATGGCGCATTACCAGCTCGGCCTGCTGATGATCGGCCTCGGACGGCGGGCCGACGCGGCGCGTGCCCTCGACAACGCCATCCGTCTGGCCCAATCCCTGGCGCCGGATGCAGTGGTGGCCGAGGGCGACGGGCTCGGCCCGCACGAGATCGCGCGCAGCGCCGCCCTTGCCCGTGCCGGCGTGACAGGAGAAGGGCCGTGACGCAGACCCGGGCCGAAGCCTCCGCCGCGCGCACGCAGGCCCTGCGTGCCGAGCGCTCCCGCCTGCTGGCGAGGCGTGGACGGGGAACGGCGGAGACGGCCGGACCGACGCGGGCCTATCTCGTCTGTGCCTGTGGCGGCGACCGCTTCGCCCTTGCCCTCGCCCAGGTGGCACAGGTGCTGCCGGCCCGGCCGGTGACCCCCCTGCCCGGCGCCCCAGCGGCGATCCTCGGACTCATCGCCATCTCCGGCCGCGTCGTCAGCCTGATCGCCCTCGCCCAAGCCCTCGGACGCGCCGCCGCGGCGGCCAGCGACGAGGGCCACGTCGTCCTGCTGCGGGGCGCGGGCGTTCCGGTGGCGCTCGCCGTCGATCGCGTGCTCGGTGTGGCCGACATCGCCGAGACGACGGACGTTCCGGCCCTGTCCGAGGCGGGTTTGAGCCCGGAGGCGGTTTCGGGCTATGCCCCGCCCGGTGCCGGACCGGATGGGGAACCCGGGTTCGTCGTCGTCGATCTGCCGCGCCTCCTGCGGCGGTACCTGCCGTGACTGTGTCTGCCGTGACCGTTTCTGCCTCGCCGCCGCTCGGGTGGTGAGACGACTCGAACTGCCGAGGCCCGGGGTGCCCTGCCCCGTGTCTCGGTCGATTTCCCGGAGCCTGGAGCCCCTCGTGTCGATCTCGATCGGAAAACGCATCCTCCTCGGCTTCGTCGCCATCACCATCGTCATCGTGGCGCTTGGCTTCTACGCCCTCGGGCAAATCGGCGTGGTGCGCGACACGACCGACGGCATCGTCACCCGCGACCTCACGGTGGCGCGCCAGCTCGACGATCTCGCCAACAAGGCCCGGGACATGGGTCTCCAGCGCCGCAACGCCATCATCGCGCTGCTGATGCGGGCGCGGGGCGGCCCGGAGCGGGATGACGGTTCGGCCTCCTGGCGCCGGTCCGCCACCGAGGCCGAGGCGATCCTTGCCGAACTCGTGCGCGCGACGGACGGCTACCGGGCCCGGTCGGTCTCGGAGGAGCGCAGTCTCGCTTGGCGCAAGGTGAATGCCATCGCCATCGAGGCGGTGGGCGAACTGCGCGAGCTGCGCAGCGCGAGCGAGGCGCAACTCGTCTTGATCGCCGCCAAGGACGTGGAGGGTGTCGAGGCCCGCAACGACGCGCTGAACCGAAGCCAGGACATGTTCCTCAGCGACATCGAGCGCACCCGCAGCGCCCTCGACGAGGGTATCGCCGCCGGCCAGCGCGGCGTCGCCGATCTCTACGAGCGCAGCCGCCTCTCCATCCTGCTCACGCTGGGTGCCTGCATCGTTCTCAGCATCCTCATCACCCTGCTGATCAGCCGGGCCGTGGTACGACCCCTCGAGGAGGTGATGGCCTTCGCGGAGCGGGTCGGCGAGGGCGACCTCTCGGGGACCCTCGAGGCGCGGGGCAAGGACGAGATCGGTCGTCTCGGGCGCACCCTGAACCGCATGGTGGCCGGCCTCGCCGACCTCGCCCGGACCAACCGGGCCGCGACCTCCGACCTCAACGCGGCGGCGGCCGAGATCCGCGCCTCCGCCCAGGAGCAGGCCGCCAGCGTCGAGGAGCAGTTCGCCGCCGTGCAGGAGACCGCCGCCACGGTCGACGAGATCACGCATTCCGGTGCGCAGATCGGCAAGCGGGCCGGCGAGGTCATCGCCACCGCCCAGTCGACGGCCCAGACCTCCCGGGCCGGCCTGCGCGCCGTGGCCGACACCGCCCGGGCGATGGACTCGATCCGCGAGCAGGCCGAGGCGGTGGCCGGCAACATCGTCGCCCTCTCCGAGAAGACCCAGGCGATCGGCGACATCATCACCACCGTCAACGACATCTCGGAGCGCACCCATCTCCTGGCGCTGAACGCCGCCATCGAGGCGGCAGCGGCCGGTGAGAGTGGGCGCAGCTTCGCGGTGGTCGCCTCGGAGATGAAGCTCCTGGCCGACCAGGCCAAGGCGGCCACCGGGCAGGTCCGGACGATCCTCGGCGAGATCCAACGCGGCATCAACACCTCGGTCATGCTCACCGAGGAGGCGGTCAAGCGCGCCGCCACGGGCAAGGCCCGCTCCGACACCACCCAGCGGACCATCGAGGAGATTACTGCCCGGGTCGAGGAGAGCGTCCAGACCTTCCAGCAGATCGTCGCCTCGACGAACCAGCAGCAGCTCGGCATCGAGCAGGTGATGGGCGCCCTCCAGAACATTCGCCAGGCGAGCCAGCAGACGGCGGCCGGTACCCGGGAGGTCGAGGCGGCCTCCGCCAACCTCACCGAACTCGCCCAGGCGCTGATGACGCTCGCCGAGCGCTACCGGCACTGAGAGGAACCCCGCGTTTCCGGGCGCTCCGGTCTCGCGGGGGATGCATGATGCACGAATGGCTTCGCGCGAGTTCCGGACGTTCGGACTTCGCCGTAACCCAGGGGCGGCCTTAGGCGACGGATGGACATTCGCCAGCTTCTACTCGCGGCGTTCGAGGTCGAGCACCGCGAGCACATCGATGCGATCCGCGCCGCCCTCGGGGGCGAGGACGGCGAGCACGTGCCCGATTGGAACGACGTCTTCCGGCGGGCGCACAGCCTGAAGGGCGCCTCCCGGGCCGTCGACCTGCCGGCGGTGGAGGCCGTCGCCCATCGCCTGGAGACCCTGTTCGAGCGCGTGGTGGCCCAGGAGGGCGGGCTCTCGCAGACCGCCACTGCCGCCGTCCACCTCGCCCTCGACCGGATCGAGGCCTACGTCGCCGGTCTGACTGATGGGATAGGCCCGGACATGCCTGCCGATGCCCTCGCGGCCCTGGATCGCGCCCTCGATCCGAGCGCGGCCACGCTACCCGAGTCGGATCGGGAGCTGGCCCCGGCCCAGGCCCCGGCCGCCGAGCCTGCCGCGCCCACCGCTCCGGCTCCGAAATCCACACCGCCCGAGACGCCCACCGACGTCGCCCAGACGCTCCTGCGGGTGCCCGCGGACGCCGTCGAAGCGCTGACCCGGGCCACGCACGAACTGGCCAGTGCCCTCGGGGGCGAGGCCGTTCTGGCTGACGGTATCGCCCGCCTGGGTCGCCGGGCCGCCGATCTTGCCCGTCTCGCCGAGCGCCGGCGCGGTGCCCGTGGATCGGAGCCGGACCTCGATGCGCGGGCCCTGGAGACCGGCCTCCTCGCCCTGGCGCGCGATGCCGCGGACCTTGCGCGGGTTCGCAGCGCCCTCGCGTCTTCCATCGAGGGCGCCATGACGCGGGTCGCCGGCGAGGCCGAGCGCCTGGCCCTGGTCCCGGCCGAGACCGCCTTCGGGGGATTCGCGCGGGCCCTGCGCGACCATGCGCGCGAGGCTGACCGCGCCATTACGGTGACCGCGCGCGGCCTCGACCTGCCGGTCGATCGCGGGATGCTCCAGGTCCTCAAGGACCCGGTCCTGCACGCCCTGCGCAATGCCCTGAGTCATGGGGCCGAACCCCCCGCAACGCGCCGGCGCCTCGGCAAGACCGATGCTCTGGCGATCGGCCTCGACGTCGAGGTCCAGGGGGGGCGCCTGGTCGTCCGGGTCCACGATGACGGACGGGGGCCTGACCTCGCCGCGATCGCCGAAACCGCCCGGCGCCGGGGCCTGCTCGCGGCCGATGCCGATCCCGGGCCGGAAGCGCTGCTCGCCCTGGTCTTCGAGCCCGGCTTCTCCACCGCCTCCGCCGTCGACACCCTCTCGGGACGCGGCATCGGTCTCTCGGTGGTGGCGGACGCGGCGCGCCGGCTCGGCGGCACGGTTCGCCTCCTGCCGCGGAGCCCCTACGGGACTGAGCTCGTCATGGCGCTGCCGCTCTCGGCGGCTCGCCGGGCGATGCTCCTCGTCCGGGCGGGCGGGATGACCTACGCGCTCCCGAGCGCTTCGGCCGAGCGCCTGCTGCGCCTGGAGCGCGGCGACCTCGCGCAGGTCATGGGTCGCACCGTTGCGCAGGTGGAGATCGGCGGAGACCCCGTCAGCGTGCCGGTGCTGGACCTGGCAGGCCTTCTCGGGCTGCCGGCCCGCGCAGAGGAGGCCGACGCCACCTGCCCGGCGATCCTTCTCCGCGGCAACGGGCGCCGTTGTGTCCTCGCCGTCGACGCGTTGTCCGATGTGACCACCCTGCGGGTGTTGCCGGCCCCACCGATCGGGACCGATCCGCGGTTGATCACCGGAACCGTGATCCTGCCGGGAGACCGGCCCGCTCTCGTCCTTGATGCCGAGGGGCTGGTCGCACGGGCGGGCGAGGCCGGCTCGGCCGCGGCACCGCAACCCACAGGCATCCGCGGAACGATCGCGCAGGCGCCACGTTCGACGATCCTCGTGGTGGATGATTCCATCACCACGCGAACCTTGGAGAAGGGTATCTTGGAGGCGGCAGGATACCGCGTCGTCGTCTGTGTCGACGGCCAGGATGCGCTCGACCGCCTGCGGGCGGGCATCGAACCGGTGGATCTCGTCGTCGCCGACGTGGAGATGCCACGTCTCGACGGCTTCGGATTGCTGAAGGCCCTGCGCGCCGAGGAGGCCTTCGCACAGCTGCCGATCATCCTGATGACCTCGCGCGGCGATGCCGAGGACGTGGCCCGCGGTCTCGACCTCGGAGCGGACGCCTACCTCACGAAGCAGACCTTCGACCAGCGCAAGCTCCTCGACACCATCGGGCAATTGCTGTGACCGGACACGAGCGGGACGGAACGACGCCGGGAGTGCCCGCGCGGGTGCGGGTGATGCTGGTCGAGGATTCCCTCGTGGTGCGCCAGCTGCTGATCCATATCGTCGGCCGGGATCCGCGACTGGAAGTCGTGGCGGCCGTGGCCTCCGGCGAGGAGGCTCTGGCGACGATCGGCCAGGTCCGCCCGGACGTCGTTTCGATGGACATCCGTTTGCCGGGAATCGATGGCCTGGAGACGACGCGGCGGATCATGGCCGAGCGCCCGACCCCGATCGTGGTCATCGCCGACGCGATCGAGGATTCCTCTCTGCGCATCTCAATGAACGCCCTGCGGGCCGGGGCGCTTTCGGTGGTGGAGAAGCCGGTGGCCACCACCAATGCCGGCTACGACGCCGCTGCCAGCGAGATCTGCACGCAGCTGCGCATCATGGCCGCCGTGCCGGTGATCCGGCGCCGGCCGATCGGTTCGGAATGGGCCGGTCGCGTCGCTGCGCCGCCGCCGTTGGCCGCCGCCCTCAAGGTGCCCGAATCCGCCAGCGTCCTGGCCATCGCCGCATCGACCGGTGGCCCGCCGGCCCTCGCCCGGGTCATCGGAGCGCTGCCGGCAAGTTTCCCCATTCCGGTCCTGGTCGTCCAACACATGGGTCCCGCCTTCATGGAGGGGTTCGCCACTTGGCTGAACGGGGTCGTCGGGCTGCCGGTCTCCCTGGCCCGCGAGGGTGAGCGGGCCGAGGCTGGCCGCGTCTACGTGGCTCCGGGGGACCGGCACCTGGAGCTCGGCGGCGGCGGCCACCTGCGCATCACCGATGCCGCTCCCGTGGGTGGCCAGCGCCCGGCCGCTACCGCACTGTTCCGCTCGGTCGCCCGGTATGCCGGGGCCCGCGGCATCGGCGTCCTGCTCACCGGGATGGGCGAGGACGGAGCCCTCGGCCTCCTCGACATGCGCCGGGCCGGAGGGCTCACCGTCGCCGAGGACGAGAGCACCGCAGTGGTGTTCGGCATGCCGGCCGCCGCGATCCGCCTCGCGGCCGCCGGTACCGTGCTGCCCCTGGACCGGATCGCCGCCCATCTCGCCCGCGTCGCGGAGGCCGCGCCGTGACCGAGGCCATCCCGCCCCGCCTCCTCCTCGTCGAGGATTCCGAGACCCAGGCCCTGGAACTGCGGCTCCTGCTCGAGTCGAAGGGCTTCGCGGTCGAGCGCTGCGCCACCGCCGAGGCGGCCCTCGACCATCTCAACACCCGCCTGCCCGATCTCGTGGTGGCGGACCATCATCTTCCCGGCATGAACGGCGACGAGTTCGCCCGCCAGCTCCGGCTCTCGCTCCGCACCCGCGCCCTCCCCCTCCTGATGCTCACCGGCGCCCGCGACGGCGAGCGCCAGGGCCTGGAGAGCGGCGCCGATGCCTACGTGGCGAAATCCGCCGATCGCGACCTCCTCGTGCTGCGCATCCGGGCTCTCCTGCGCGAGCGCATGGGCGGCAGCGACGGGCCCGGCGTCTCCGCCTTCCGCCGGGGGCGGGTCCTCGTGGTCGATGCCAGCGCCACCTACCGGACTTTCCTCGCCGGGCTCCTCGCCCATGAGGGGCAGGAGGTCACCACCGCGGACAGCCACGCGGCCGCCATCGCGGCTCTGGAGGCAGAGGGCGCTGCCTTCGACTGCGTGACGATCGACCTTCTCGCCACGACCTATGACGGCCTCGCCCTCTGCCGGGCGATCAGCGACCACCGCAATGCCGGACTCGCGGGCCGGGAGGCCGGCGCCCCCACCTTTCAGGTGGTCGGCATCGCGGGCTCCAACCCGGCCAAGGACTTCCTTGTGGAGGCCTTCGCCGCGGGCGCCGATGACGTGGTCTCGAAATCCGACGGCGAGATCCTGGTGATGCGGGTGCGCAGCCTCGTGCGCCGCAAGCTCTTGGAAGAGGACAATCGCCGCATCGCGGGCGAATTCGGCGCCCGTGAACGGGCCCTGGAGCGGGCCCGGGCCGAGGCCGAGGCGGCGGAGGCACGTGCTGCCCTGGCTGGGGCCCTGGAGCAGGCCAACGCGGACCTCGCCACCGCCAACCGCAAGCTCACCGACGCGCAGGCCAAGCTCGTCCAGGCGGCCAAGATGGCCTCCCTCGGCGAACTGGTGGCTGGCATCGCCCACGAGATCAACAACCCCCTCGCCTTCATCCTCGCTCACCAGGGCACGGTGGAGCGCATCCTCGGCGAGGTCGCGGCGGCGCCGGATTCGCCCGACAGCCCGCGCCGGCTCAGGAAGTGCGGCGACCGGGTTGGGGCCATGCGCATGGGCCTGACTCGCATCCAGGACCTCGTCCTCAACCTGCGCAAGTTCTCCCGCCTCGACGAGGGCGAGCGCACCCTGGTCCACGTGCCCGAGGCGATCGAGACGGTGCTCGCCTTGATCCAGCACAAGCTCGGCGACCGGATCGCGGTGCTGCGGGATTTCTCGGGCCGGCCGGAGATCCATTGCACGCCCGCCCTCCTGAACCAGGTCGTCATGAACATCCTCGGCAATGCCGCGGACGCGATGCCCGAGTCCGGTACCATCACCATCGAGACCCGCGGCCTCCCCGACACCGACATCATCCGGATCAGCGACACCGGCCCCGGCATCCCCGAGACGCTGCGCGAGAAGATCTTCGAGCCGTTCTTCACCACGAAACCCGTCGGGTCCGGCACAGGCCTCGGCCTCGCGATTGCCTACAGTGTCGTGCAGGCGCATAGCGGCACGCTCAGCGTCGAGGCCGCTCCCGGAGGTGGGGCCTGTTTCGTCATCGGCATCCCACGGCAGACGGGTTGAGCATGTCACAGGGCACGATCCTCGCCGTCGACGACGAACCCGACATCCTCATCGCCCTCGAGGACCTCTTCGAGGACCAGTACCGCGTTCTCACCACGACGAAGCCGGCCGAGGCGCTGCAGATCCTGGCCGGCAACCCGGACATCGCCGTGATCCTCTCGGATCAGCGCATGCCGGGCATGACTGGCGACGCCATGCTGGCCGAGGCACGTAAGGTTCACGACGCCCAGGCTATCCTGCTCACCGGCTACGCCGACATGAGCGCGGTGGTGGCGGCCCTGAACCAGGGCGGCATTACCGGCTACGCCACCAAGCCCTGGGATGCGAACCTGCTGCGCAACACCGTGCGCCAAGCCTTCGAGCGGCATCAGCTCGGACGGGACCTCTCGACGGAGCGGGCGCTGCTGCGCGGCCTCCTGGACAATGCCGAGGATGCGATCTCCTTCAAGGATGCGGAGGGGCGCTTCGTGCGCCTCAACGCCCGCAAGGCCGCGGGTCTCGGTGGAGACGTCGCCGGCTGCCTCGGACGCACCGAGGATGCGATCCTGGGCGACGGCGCGGCCATCCGCAGTGCGGATGCCGCCGTGATCGCCACCGGCGAGCTGAGCGACAGCCTGGTCGCCGAGGGGGCGACCGGAGCCGAGCGCTGGCGCCACGTGACCCGCGTGCCGATCCGCGACGCGGCGGGCGAGATCACCCACCTTGCCACCATCGAGCGCGACGTCACCGACCAGAAGTCCCTGGAGGCGCGCCTTCGGCAGTCGGACAAGATGCAGGCGTTGGGGACCCTGGCCGGCGGCATCGCCCACGACTTCAACAACCTGCTGATGGCGATCCTCGGCAGCCTCGAACTCGTGGCGCCGAAGGTCGCCGACCAGCCACGGGTCCAGCGCCTCGTCGGCAACGCGATGCAGGCGGCCCAGCGCGGCGCCTCCCTGACCAAGCGCCTCCTCAGCTTCAGCCGCTCCCGCGACCTGCGCCCCCGCGCCGTCGACGTGAACGGACTCATCACCGGGATGCATGATCTGCTGGGGGGCAGCCTCGGCGGTCTCGTCACCGTCGAGACGACCCTCGCCCCCGAGGCACCGGCCGCCTGCGTCGATCCGGACCAACTCGAACTCGCGATCCTCAACCTCTGCATCAATGCCCGCGACGCCATGCCGGAAGGTGGCCGCATCGTCGTCGCAACCCGCAGCTTCGCGCTGGACGACGATCCGGACTTGCCGACCGGCGCCTATTTGTCCGTCGAGATCAGCGATGCAGGCAGTGGCATCGCCCCGGAGATCCTCACGCGGGTCTGCGAGCCATTCTTCACCACCAAGGCGGTGGGCCAGGGGACGGGCCTCGGCCTCGCCATGGTCTTCGGCCTCGCCCAGCAATCCCACGGGCGGCTGCGCATCGAGAGTGCACCGGGTGAAGGCACCCGCGTTCAGATCATCTTACCGCGGGTCGAAGCCACAGATCTCGACGAGGTCGCGGTGCCGGGCGCCGCGCTGCCCACCGCCCGAGCGGCGCGCATCCTCGTCGTCGACGACGACCCAGAGGTCCGGCACGTGACGGCCTCGTTCCTGTCGAGCTTCGGCTACAGCGAGCGCGAGGCCAGCGACGGCTCCACCGCCCTGTCGCTGATGGAACAGGGGACCTTCGACCTCGTCGTCGCCGATCTGGCGATGCCGGGCATGACCGGCGTGGAGTTCGCCGAGATCGTGCGTGCGCGCTGGTCCGACGTGCCCGTGCTGATCGTCACCGGCCATGCCGAGGCGATCCCGATCCCGCCTGACCTCCCGGTGCTGCGCAAGCCCTTCGAATCCGCTGATCTTGCAGCGGAAGTCTCGCGGCTCCTCGACCGGGCCGCCTGACGCGTTGGACCTTGCGGCGGGAAATCGCTCTAGCGCGGGCCCATTCCGGCCAACAAAAAAGGCGGCCCGGAGGCCGCCTTCTTCATCGTCGGTTGGAGGCGAGGCTTACGCCGCGTCGTCCACCAACACAGGGCCGGAATCCTTACCGCGCGCGTCGACGTCACGATCGACGAACTCGATGACCGCCAGGGGGGCGTTGTCGCCGTAGCGGAAGCCGGCCTTCATGATGCGGCAGTAGCCGCCCGGACGGGTGTTGTAGCGCGGGCCGATCACGGCGAAGAGCTTGCGGACCATGGCCTCGTCGCGGATCTGCGACATGGCGAGGCGGCGGGCGTGCAGGCTGTCGGTCTTGCCGAGGGTGATCAGCTTCTCGATGACCGGACGCAGATCCTTGGCCTTCGGCAGGGTGGTGACGATCTGCTCGTGCTTGATCAGCGCGGCCGACATGTTCGCGAACATCGCCTTGCGGTGCTCGGTGGTGCGGTTGAAACGACGACCGCGAAATCCATGACGCATGATGGCTATCCTTGGTTGATGGCCGCCGTGCCACGGTACGGCCAAGCGCCCCTCCGAAATGGTCTTCGGGGCTGTTCATTCCGCATGACCCCGCGGCGGGATTCGTTCTGGGCGTCCGCGTCGCGCGGACCCCCCGCAATGCCAGCCGGACGCGGCAACGGCACGAGGCCATCGCCGCATCCGGCTGGGGCGGATGCGCCGTGCGCCTAGTAGTGCTCTTCGAAGCGCTTGGCGAGGTCCTCGATGTTCTCCGGCGGCCAGCCGGGGATGTCCATGCCGAGGTGGAGGCCCATCGCGGCCAGCACTTCCTTGATCTCGTTGAGCGACTTGCGGCCGAAGTTCGGGGTGCGCAGCATCTCGCCCTCGGACTTCTGGATGAGGTCGCCGATGTAGACGATGTTGTCGTTCTTCAGGCAGTTCGCCGAACGCACCGAGAGCTCGAGCTCGTCGACCTTCTTGAGCAGGGCCGGGTTGAAGGGGAGCTGCGGCGCGAGCGGTTGCGCCTCCTCCTTGCGGGGCTCCTCGAAGTTCACGAACACCTGGAGCTGGTCCTGGATGATGCGCGCGGCGTAGGCCAGGGCATCCTCCGGCGACACGGCGCCGTTGGTCTCGATCGTCATCGTCAGCTTGTCCTTGTCGAGATCCTGGCCCTCGCGGGTGGTCTCGATGCGGTAGGACACCTTGGTGACGGGCGAGAACAGGGCGTCGACCGGGATCAGGCCGATCGGCGCATCCTCGGGACGGTTCCGCTCGGCCGGGACGTAGCCCTTGCCGGTGGCGACCGTGAACTCCATCCGGATCTCGGCGCCGTCATCCAGCGTGCAGATCACGAGGTCGGGGTTCAGGATCTGAACGTCGCCCACCGTGCCGATGTCGCCGGCGGTGACGACGCCGGGACCGGTCTTGCGCAGGGTCAGGCGCTTGGGGGCCTCGGTCTGCGAGCGGATGGCGATCGTCTTGATGTTGAGGACGATGTCGGTGACGTCCTCGCGCACGCCGGGGATCGACGAGAATTCGTGCAGCACGCCGTCGATCTGCACCGAGGTCACGGCCGCGCCCTGGAGCGAGGACAGCAGCACGCGGCGGAGCGAGTTGCCGAGCGTGGTGCCGAAGCCGCGCTCGAGGGGCTCGGCGACGACGGTGGCGACCCGCTTGGGGTCGTGCCCGGTCGAGACCTGGAGCTTGTTCGGCTTGATGAGCTCTTGCCAGTTCTTCTGAATGACCACGATGCTACCTCTCGCAAGATCGGCGCGGGCCACATGGGTGGTCCACGCATTGCCCGTCGACACCGCGCCATCGGCGCCCGGCGGGCTGGAAACTGTTGCGTCCGCGTCAGGCGCGGACCGTTACTGGGCCGCGACCCAGAGCTCCGGAACGAAGCTGTAGGCGGCCCCGTCCCGGGCGACGTAGCCCAGGGCCGGAAACTCCAGATGGGCACCTGCCACGAAGGTTCGGTCACCCGAAACGGCGTCGAGCATCCGGCGACGCACGGCGCGTGCCTGATCCCCGTCGACGTCGAAGACCATACCGGCTTCCGGCTGCTTGAACTGGATCGCCGGCAGGTGAATGATGTCCGCCCACATCAAAAGCGACGCGTCGCCCGACGTGATGCGGTAGCCGGTATGACCCGGCGTATGGCCCGGCAGGGGAATTGCCTCGATCCCCGCTGCCACGCTGCCGCTCGTGATCCTCCGCAGACGTCCGCCGTAAGGCGCGGTCGCCTGGCGGGCCATCTCGAAATAGGGCTTCGCGCCGTCCGGCGCCCGTGACAGCGCGCCGTCGTCGAGCCAGTGCGCCGCTTCGTCGGCATGAACCACGAGTTCGGCATTCGGGTAGGCCGCCGAACCGTCATCCCGGATCAGCCCGCCGGCATGGTCGGGATGCAGATGCGTGAGCAGGACCGTCTCGATGCTGTCCGGCGAAACGCCGGCCGCGGCGAGAGCCGCTGGAACGCCACCGAGGGACGGGCCACCGAAATGGCCCATCCCGCTGTCGATGAGGAGCGGCTTGCGCCCCGGACCCGTGATCAGGAATGCGTTGAGCGTGATCCGGGGATCCTGCGCGCGAAAGCCGGCGGCCTGTAAGGCGCCGGCCTCCGCACGATCGATCCCGGTGACGAGATCCAGCGAACCCTGAAGGTAGCCGTCATTCATCACCGTGACCGTCAGGTCACCCAAGCTCCACCGCAGCACACCCGGAAGCGGATTCTGAGCATTCGACACGCGCGTCTCCGTAACAGGCCCCAAAGGTTCGCGTTGGTCGCGCCTCAGACGCGACGACGCTTGCGCGGGCGGCAGCCGTTGTGCGGGATCGACGTCACGTCACGGATCGACGTCACGGTGAAGCCGGCGGCCTGGAGCGCGCGCAGGGCCGACTCACGACCCGAACCCGGACCGGACACCTCGACCTCGAGGGTGCGCATGCCGTGCTCGGCAGCCTTGCGGGCGGCATCCTCAGCGGCAACCTGGGCGGCGTAGGGGGTCGACTTGCGCGAACCCTTGAAGCCCATGGCACCGGCGGACGACCATGAGATGGTGTTGCCCTGGGCGTCGGTGATGGTGACCATCGTGTTGTTGAACGACGCGTTCACGTGCGCGACGCCCGAGACGATGTTCTTGCGTTCGCGGCGACGGACGCGGGTGGTTTCCTTGGCCATGTGTTCTCTCGTCCTTCAGGCGCGCCCGTCATTCCAGGCGCTCGGGAGTCTTCTCGGATGCCGGCGGCACGGATTTGGATCACCGTGCCGCGACGCAGGACTGGGCGCACAGGGATCCTGGCGCCGACGTCAGGAGACCGCCCGAAGAACGGTCTCCCGGTTCGGATGAATTACTTCTTCTTGCCGGCGATCGGCTTGGACTTGCCCTTGCGGGTGCGCGCGTTGGTGTGCGTGCGCTGGCCGCGGACCGGCAGGTTGCGGCGATGGCGCAGGCCGCGGTAGCAGCCGAGATCCATCAGGCGCTTGATGTTCATCGAGACTTCGCGGCGCAGATCGCCCTCGACGATGTAATCGCGGTCGATGGTCTCGCGGATCGACAGCACCTCGGCGTCGGTCAGCTGATTTACACGACGCTCAGCCGGGATCCCGACCTTGCCGGTGATCTCTTCAGCCTTCTTGGGGCCGATGCCGTGGATGTACTGCAGCGCGATGACGACGCGCTTGTTGGTCGGAATGTTAACGCCAGCGATACGAGCCAAGGTGTCTCTCCATGGGGCGCCGGACCTGAGGCCGGGCCGGGTGTCACGCGCGTCCGGTGGAGACCGGCCCCTGCGCGCCGTCCAAAACGACAAATCGGCCCGCATCGACCTCTAAGAGAGGCGATCCGGACCCACTTCCTCTGAACGAAGACCGGCCCACTAGCGCGGGCCGGGGGATGTGTCAACCCGGCTCACTCAATCAACCCGCAAAGGTCGCGGGCCGGAGGCCGGACCATCGGCTTGACCGATCAGGACTCCGCCGAAGCGGTGTGCCGGTCGAGGATCGCCACCAGATCCTCCGTGACGGCGTCGACCGGCTTCATGCCGTCGATGGTCTGCAGCAGCCCGGTACCGGCATAGTAGTCGGACAGGGGCGCGGTCTGCTTGCGATAGGCGTCCAGGCGAGTCTTGAAGACCTCGGGCGTGTCGTCCTTCCGCACCGGCTGACCGCGGGCTGCGGTCTCCTCGGCACGCTTGGCGATGCGGCCGACCAGGGCCTCCTCGTCAACGACGAACTCGATGACGGTGTCGAGGGCGATTCCCTTTTGCGACAGCATGGCATCGAGGGCCTTCGCCTGCTCCACCGTGCGCGGGAAGCCGTCGAGGATGAAGCCCGGCTTGGCATCCGCCTCTTCGATGCGGTCAGCGACGATCCCAACCACGATGGCGTCGGACACCAGGCCACCCGATTCCATCACGCTCTTGGCCTGCAGGCCGACCGGCGTACTGGCGGCGACGGCCGCCCGTAGCATGTCGCCGGTGGAGAGCTGAGGAATGCCGTAGCGTGCTACGATCCGCTCGGACTGCGTCCCCTTCCCCGCGCCGGGCGGCCCAAGCAGGATGATGCGCATGGTGTCGTTTCCTCAGGTCCGTTCTGCTTGGATATCCGGCGATCCTGCGAAACGCCGGGTCTCGGAATTCTAGCCAGGGTTGCGGTGCGCTTGAAGCCCGCACCGCATCGCCCTCAACGTCGGCGGGTCGCCCCACGCAGCTTGGCCTTCTTGACGAGGCCTTCGTATTGATGGGCCATCAGGTGCCCGTGGATCTGCGCCACCGTATCCATCGTCACCGAGACCACGATGAGCAAGGAGGTGCCGCCGAAGCCGATGGCCGCCGAGGAATACGATGCCAGGATCTCGGGCACCAGACAGACGAAAGTCAGGTACAGCGCCCCGATCAGGGTGACGCGGGTCAGAACCTTGTCGATGAAGGCCGCCGTGCGCTCGCCCGGGCGGATGCCGGGAATGAAGCCGCCGTGCTTCTTCAGATTGTCGGCCGTCTCCTCCGGGTTGAAGACCACCGCGGTGTAGAAGAACGCGAAGAAGATGATCAGGGCGGCGTAGAGGACCATGTAGAGCGGTCGGCCGTGGCCGATATAGGTCGTGATCGTCGCCAGGACGCCGGTGCCGCCGTTGTTGGCCGAGAAGCTCGCCACGGTGGCGGGCAGGAGCAGCAGCGACGAGGCGAAGATCGGCGGGATGACGCCGGCGGTGTTGAGCTTCAGCGGCAGGAACGAGGTCTGGCCCTCGTACATGCGGTTGCCGACCTGGCGCTTCGGATAGTTGATCAGCAGCCGACGCTGGGCGCGCTCCATGAACACGATGAAGTAGACGAGCGCGACGGCGGCCACGCCCATGCCGAGGATGACGGCCGAGGAGAGCGCGCCGGTGCGGCTGAGCTCCAGGGCCCCGACGATCGCCACCGGCAGGTGGGCCACGATGCCGGCGAAGATGATCAGCGAGGAGCCGTTGCCGATGCCGCGCGAGGTGATCTGCTCGCCGATCCACATCAGGAACAGCGTACCGCCGGTCAGGGTGATGACCGTGGACAGGATGAAGAACGGACCAGGTTCGATCGCGGCGCTCGACCCCTGGAGGCCGAAGGCGATGCCCCAGGACTGAACCAGCGCCAGCACCACCGTGAGGTAGCGGGTGTACTGGTTGATGACCTTGCGGCCCGATTCACCCTCCTTCTTCAGCGTCTCGAGGCTCGGAATCACCGAGGTCAGGAGCTGGATGATGATGGAGGCCGAGATGTACGGCATGATGTTGAGCGCGAAGATCGCCATGCGCTCGACGGCACCGCCGGAGAACATGTTGAACAGCCCGAGCACGCCGCCCGACTGCTGCTGGAAGTTCCGCGCGAACTGCCCCGGGTCGATGCCCGGGATCGGGATATAGGTCCCGAGACGGAACACGATGAGCGCGCCCAGCGTGAACCAGATGCGCTTCTTGAGCTCGTCGGCCTTGGCGATGGCCCCGAAATTGAGGTTCGCGGCAAGCTGCTCGGCGGCTGAGGCCATGGCACCGGTTCCTGATATCGATCCGCACGGGAGCCGAAGCTCCCCATAAACTGATACGGCGGCCACGCGCGAGGTTGCACGGGCCGCCGCTCAGAGCTTCGACTTAAAGTCTGGCGTTGGGCTACGCAACCACGCGGGCGGGCTTGCCCCGGGTGGAGACGCCGTCGCCATACGTCACGGCGACCGAGCCGCCAGCCTTCTCGACACCCTCGATCGCCGACTTCGACGCGCGAGTGACCTCGAAGGTCAGCTTGGTGGTGAGCTCGCCGACGCCGAGGAGCTTCACGCCGTCACGGGCGCGGGCGCAGATGCCGGCGGCGATCAGGGTCTCGACGGTGACGGTGGCGCCCGCCTCGATGCGGCCGGCATCGACAGCCTGCTGGACGCGGCCGAGGTTCACCTCGTTCAGGTCCGTGGAGTACAGGTTGTTGAAGCCGCGCTTCGGAAGGCGACGATGCAGCGGCATCTGGCCACCCTCGAAGCCCTTGATGGAGACGCCGGTGCGGGCCTTCTGACCCTTCACGCCGCGTCCTGCGGTCTTGCCCTTGCCGGAGCCGATGCCCCGTCCGACGCGCATCCGGTTCTTGGTGGCGCCGTCGTTGTCGCGGAGTTCATTCAGTTTCATGATGCCCTCCCTCAGGCCGCGTCGCCAAGGACGCGCACGAGGTGCTGCACCTTGCGGATCATGCCGCGCACGGAGGGGGTATCCTCCAGCTCGGAAACCCGGTGCAGCTTGTTGAGCTTGAGGCCGATCAGCGTTGCGCGCTGGTCGCCTTCGCGGCGGATCGGCGAACCGATCTGCTCGATGCGGAGAGTCTTCTGTGCCATTGGACCCTCCCCTTACGCGACGGCGGCTTCGGACATGTCGGACGGATCGGCATCGCGGCGACGGGCCTGGAGGGCCGACACCTTGAGACCGCGACGGGCCGCGACGGAGCGCGGGCTGTCCTCGTTCTTGAGCGCCTCGAAGGTGGCGCGCACGAGGTTGTAGGGGTTCGAGGAGCCGAGGCTCTTGGCCACCACGTCCTGCATGCCCAGCGTCTCGAAGACGGCGCGCATCGGGCCGCCGGCGATGATACCGGTGCCCTGGGGAGCGGCGCGGAGGATGACCTTGCCGGCGCCATGACGACCGTAGACGTCGTGGTGCAGGGTGCGGCCCTCGCGAAGCGCCACGCGGACCAGACCACGCTTGGCGGCTTCCGTCGCCTTGCGGATCGCCTCGGGAACCTCACGGGCCTTGCCGTGGCCGAAGCCGACGCGGCCCTTCTGGTCGCCGACGACGACGAGGGCTGCGAAGCCGAAGCGACGGCCGCCCTTCACCACCTTGGCGACGCGGTTGATGTGGACGAGCTTGTCCACGAACTCGCTGTCGCGCTCCTCGCGCTCATCGCGGCGGCCGCGGCCACCGCCTTCACGTTCACGTGCCATACTGAATATCCATCTCACTGACGCGGGTGGCGGACCCGCTCGCTTGAATCGTCCGGAACGGAGAGCGGCCTGCGCCGCCCTCCTCCGCCAGTCTTAGAACTCGAGGCCACCCTCGCGGGCGGCGTCGGCGAGCGCCTTGACGCGCCCGTGATAGAGGTAGCCCGAGCGATCGAAGATCACCTGGGTGACGCCTGCAGCCTTGGCGCGCTCGGCGACGAGCTTGCCGACGGCCTGGGCGGCCGAGACGTCGGCACCGGTCTTGAGATCGGTGCGCAGATCCTTCTCGAGGCTCGAAGCCGACGCGAGCGTCTTGCCCGCCGCGTCGTCGATGACCTGAACGTAGATCTGCTTCGAGGAACGGAACACCGAGAGCCGGGGCCGTCCATTGGCCGCCGCCCGCAGCGCGCGGCGCACACGCGCCTTGCGGCGGTCGAGTGCATCGATTTTGCGTGACATGTTCGGCGGCCCTTACTTCTTCTTGCCTTCCTTGCGGAAGATGAACTCTCCCGCGTACTTCACGCCCTTGCCCTTGTAGGGCTCAGGGCCGCGATAGTCGCGGATCTCGGCGGCCACCTGGCCGACCACCTGCCGGTCGATGCCGGAGATGACGATCTCGGTGGGCTTCGGCACCGCGATCGTGATCCCTGCCGGGATCTCGTACTCGATGTCGTGGCTGTAGCCGAGCGAGAGCTTCAGAGCCTTGCCGGCCATCGCGGCGCGGTAGCCCACGCCGGTGATCTCGAGCTTCTTCTCGAAGCCCTTGGAGACGCCCTCGACGAGGTTCGCCACCTGAGCGCGGGAGGTGCCCCAGAGCGAGCGGGCCTCCTTGGTCTGGTTCTTGGGCTGCACCGAGACGGCGCCGTCCTCGAACTTCACGTCGACCACGTTGGGAACGACGTACTGGAGCTCGCCCTTGGAGCCCTTCATCTTCACCGTTTGACCGGTCACCGTGGCCGTCACGCCGGACGGGACGGGAACGGGCTTCTTGCCTACGCGAGACATCGCCTTATTCCTCCAAGTCCGAGATCAGAACACCTTGCAGAGCACTTCGCCGCCGACGTTGCGCTCGCGCGCCTCGTGGTCGGCCATGACGCCCTGCGGGGTGGACACGATGGTGACGCCGAGGCCGTCGGCGACGCGCGGCAGCTCGCCCACCGACGAGTAGACGCGGCGGCCAGGCTTCGACACGCGCTGGATCGAGCGGATGACGGGCTGGCCGTCGTAGTACTTCAGCTCGATCGCGAACTCGGTCCGGCCATTGCCGTAATCCGTGGTCGCGTAGTCGCGGATGTAGCCCTCGGACTTGAGGACGTCGAGCACGCTGGCACGCAGGCGGGAGCCGGGCGTCTGGACGACGTTGCGGCGACGCTGCTGACCGTTGCGGATGCGGGTGAGCATATCACCCACGGGATCGTTGACCATGGTGGTTGCTCCTTACCAGCTCGACTTGACGAGACCGGGGATCAGACCCTGGTTGCCGAGTTCGCGCAGCGCGATGCGCGAGATGCCCATCTTGCGATAGAAGGCGCGCGGACGGCCGGTCATGCCGCAACGGTTGCGGACGCGGGTGGGGGACGAGTTGCGGGGCAGTTCCGCGAGCTTGAGGCGCGCCTCGAAGCGCTCCTCCATCTCGAGGGACTCGTCATTCGCCGTGGCAAGCAGCGCCTTGCGCTTGGGAGCGTAGAGCTTCACCAGCGCTTCGCGGTGCTTGTTCTTCTCGATCGAGCTTTTCTTTGCCATTTCTCTCTCCGGTGTCCGCGTATGAGACCCTAGCGGGGGCTCACTGCCGGAACGGGAATCGGAACTGCGTGAGGAGCGCGCGCGCCTCAGCATCGGTGCGGGCGGTCGTCTGGATGACGATGTCCATGCCCCAGGTGGCCTCGGCCTTGTCGTACGAGATCTCCGGGAACACGAGGTGCTCCTTCAGTCCCAGGGCGTAGTTGCCGTTGCCGTCGAAGGAGCGCGGGTTCAGGCCGCGGAAATCGCGGACGCGCGGGAGCGCGATCGTGATCAGGCGATCCATGAACTCGTACATGCGCTGCTTGCGCAGCGTGACCTTGCAGCCGATCGGCATGCCTTCGCGGACCTTGAAGGTCGCGATGGCCTTGCGGGCCCGGGTGATGACCGGCTTCTGGCCGGCGATCAGCGCCAGGTCGCCGGCAGCGACGGTGGCCTTCTTGGAATCGGCGGTCGACTCGCCGACGCCCATGTTGATCACGATCTTCTCGATGACCGGAACCTGCATGGGGTTCTTGTAGCCGAACTCTTCGATCAGCTTCTGGCGCACCACTTCGTCGTAATGCTTGCGCAGGCGCGGGGTGTACCCGTCAGTGTTCTTCTCAGCCATCGATCAGATCCCCCGAGCGCTTGGCGAACCGGACTTTGCGGCCGTCGTCGAGAATGCGGAAACCAACGCGCGTGGGCTGACCATCCTTCGGGTCGGCGACAGCGATGTTGGAGAGGTGAATCGCAGCTTCCTTGGAGACGATGCCGCCTTCCTGGTTCTGCGTCTGCTTCTGGTGCTTCTTCACCAGGTTGATGCCGCGAACGAACGCTCGATCTTCCTTCGGGAGCACCTGGATGACCTCGCCGGAGCGACCCTTGTCACGACCGGTAAGGACGACGACCTTGTCGCCTTTCTTGACCTTGGCGGCCATCACAGCACCTCCGGCGCGAGCGAGATGATCTTCATGTGGTTGCGGGCACGCAACTCGCGCGGCACCGGTCCGAAGATGCGGGTACCGATCGGCTCCTTCTGATTGTTGATCAGAACGGCTGCGTTCTTGTCGAAGCGGATCACCGAACCGTCGGGACGCTTCACTTCCTTGGCGGTGCGCACGACGACCGCCTTCATGACGTCGCCCTTCTTCACGCGACCACGGGGAATTGCTTCCTTGACCGAGACCACGATGATGTCGCCGACACCGGCGTATTTACGCTTCGACCCGCCCAGAACCTTGATGCACATCACGCGGCGCGCACCAGAGTTGTCGGCGACGTCCAGATTCGTCTGCATCTGGATCACGGGCAGTGACCTTTCCTTGTTTCAGGCGGGTTTCCGCACGCGGACGGTATTGTCCGGCGGACGACGCCTGATGGGGATCTGATGTCCCCGGCTCATGTAAAGCACCGCGCAATCGGTGTTTGACACACCGGCGCGGCCGCCGCGTACGAAGGGTGCGAGCACCCCTCTCAAATGTCGCGAAGGCACGCCGGATACACCAGGGCGTGGATCTGTGCAAGGGTCAATTGCCGACCCGGCTCATAGATCGGCGCTTCGCCCGCCCGATGCCGCCATGCGCAGATCCGGCCGACGCGCCGGAACGTCGGCGAGTTCGACCACACCCCGGTCGAGGCGGGCCTGGCTGTCGATCGCCTCGCCGAGGACGACGGCCACGCTGCGGCGGGTGATCCGATTCCCCATCTCGGTGGTCAAGGCTGCGAGGGCGAGCCGGTAGACCATTTCCTTCAGATAGGCCGCACTTGCGCCCTCGGTGCGCGCGACGATTTCCGGAAGGGCCCCAGGGTCGAAGATCAGGGACGTGCCGTACAGGGTGACCAGGCGGGCACGGCACGAGGCATCCGGGCAGGCAATCTCGATCGCCACGTCGATCCGCCCCGGCTGTGAGATCAGAGCCGGGTCGATATTTCGCGGATGATTCGCAGTGAAGAGGAACAGGATATCTGCGTCGGCCTCGAGGCGTTCCATCTCGCTCAGCAGGCTCTGAAGTCCGCCCGTCTCGGTCGAGCCCTTGGGAGCCTGTCGATCGTGACCGATCCGGTCGACGTTCTCGAGGACCAAGAGGCTGGGCTGGAAGCTCCGCGCAAGCTGCAACTGCTCGCCCAGGCAGCGCCCACCATCGGGCGTCACCAAGACGGTCGTGCGATCGGGCAGGTTCGACGCGATGTAGCGGGTAACGTGGGTCTTTCCGTTACCGGGAGGTCCGTAGAGCAGCAGGCCCCGGCAGGTCGATTGCCCGAACCGCCTGAGATCTCCGCGATGGCGATCGAATGCGAAGACGTGATGATTGAGTCGCGCCATCGTCGGGTCGTCGAGAATGACCTGGGCCCGCGTCACCGACGCCGACCGGCGGACACGCATTCCCGCTTCCGACGGGGGATCGAGCGTAACGACCTTGCCACGATAGCGCGTCGATCCAGCCGCGGCGTCCTGGATCGCCGAGAGAAAATCGCGGGCGAATCCGACGGACGTCGCATCGGGCAGCGTCGCTACTTCGATCCGCACGACGCGCCCCTCCTGCGCGGACGATGACCGAGAGAGCAGGACAGCCGCCGGACGGTTCGAGATCCGGAACAGCCACAAGGCATTGCTCAGCGCCTTGAAAGGCTCCGCATCGCCGAGATCGAAATCATGGAACTGGAGGGGCGCGATCGCGACCGGGCGCGCCCCACAGCGTACCAGGAGGCTGGAGATCGTCAGGGGCGCGCGCAGCTCAGGTTGGTGAAGACCGGTGCGCACGACATTGAGCCGCGACAGCATTCCGAGAGCTGCAGCCTGGATGTCCGGCAGCAGGTGCAGACCGAAGCTGCGCTGGCTGGTGACGATGCCGTCGATTTCGCGCGCTCCGAAGAACGCGACCAGAAGTCCGTAGGCACTGTTCAGGCTGTCCGCCACGCGACCATCCCCGTCATCTCGCACCCAAGGTTACGAGGGCCGCCTGAACACGGCGGATCCTCGATTCCTTTGTCGAACGAGATCAGGATTCTGGTAGCGACCACCCGAAACGACTTGGGTTCGGCACACCGATGCGAAGCAGGCACAAAAAAACGGGCGCAGAACCCTGCGCCCGTCTCCTCGACCGTGCATGACGATCAAGCTTCGGCGGAGACCGCTTCCGAGCTGGCGCCCTCGACGAGCTTCCAGGTCTTGGTCTTCGAGAACGGACGGCACTCCTCGATCGACACGGTCTGACCGACCTTGGCGACGTTAGCTTCGTCGTGGGCGTGGTAGTTCTTCGAGCGACGGACGGTCTTCTTCATCACCGGATGGGTGAAGCGACGCTCCACCTTCACGACGATGGTCTTCTCGCCCTTGTCGCTGACGACGACGCCCTGCAATACGCGCTTCGGCATGATGTACTCCTCAGGCCTGCGCCGACTTCAGCGTCTTCTGACGCTGAAGCGTACGAACGCGGGCGATATCGCGGCGGACTTCGCGGACGCGCGCGACGTTCTCGAGCTGGCCGGTGGCGCCCTGGAAGCGCAGGTTGAACTGCTCCTTCTTCAGGTTCAGCAACTCATCGTTCAGCTGATCGGGCGACAGGGCGGCCAGATCCGACTGTCTCTGCGACGACTTCATGATCCCCTCCCTCTCAATCAGCGATGCGCTGAACGACGCGCGTGCGGATCGGGAGCTTCGCCGCGCCGAGGCGCAGGGCCTCCTTCGCAACGTCCTCGGCCACGCCGTCGACTTCGAACATGATACGTCCGGGATGCACGCGCGCAGCCCAGAACTCGGGTGCACCCTTACCGGAGCCCATGCGGACCTCGGTGGGCTTGGCGGTGACCGGCACATCCGGGAAGATCCGGATCCAGACGCGGCCTTGGCGCTTCATCTCACGCGTGATCGCGCGGCGAGCCGCCTCGATCTGGCGCGCGGTGATGCGCTCGGGCTCGACGGCCTTCAGGCCGAAGGTCCCGAAGTTGAGGTCGAAGCCGCCCTTGGCCGCACCGTGGATGCGACCCTTGAACTGCTTACGGAACCTGGTCTTCTTGGGTTGCAACATGGCAGCCTCTCAACACCTTTCTGGGTGACGGGGTCACGAACGCGCCGTTAGGCGTGCTCGCGCCGGCCGCGCTCGCGGCCACCCTCACCATCGCGCTCGCGACGGCCGCCCGAACGGCCACCCTCTTCCTGCGCCTTCTTGTCCTGTGCCATCGGGTCGTGCTCGAGGATCTCGCCCTTGAACACCCACACCTTGATGCCGCACGTCCCGTAGGTCGTGAAGGCCGTCGCAACGCCGTAGTCGACGTCGGCGCGGAGGGTGTGCAGAGGGACGCGACCCTCACGGTACCACTCTTGGCGAGCGATCTCGGCGCCGCCGAGACGGCCTGAGCAGTTGATGCGGATGCCCTCGGCGCCCAGACGCATCGCCGACTGAACGGCGCGCTTCATGGCGCGGCGGAACGCGACGCGACGCTCGAGCTGCTGGGCAATCGAGTCGGCCACGAGGGTGGCATCGATCTCGGGCTTGCGCACCTCGACGATGTTGATCGTCACGTCGGCCTTGGTGAGCGTACCGACCAGCTTGCGCAGCTTCTCGATATCCGCGCCCTTCTTGCCGATGACCACGCCCGGACGACCCGAGTGGATGGTGACGCGGCATTTCCGGTGCGGACGCTCGATCACGATCTTCGAGACGGCGGCCTGCTTGAGTTGCTTCATGAGGGCGGCGCGGATCGCGACATCCTCGTGCATCAGTTTCGCGTATTCACCCTTCTGGGCGAACCAGCGGGAGTCCCAGGTCCGGTTGATACCGAGCCGAAGACCGATCGGATTGACTTTCTGGCCCATCAGGTCCTCCTCACGCCGCTTCGGCGGTCGGGACTTCGCGCACCACGATGGTGAGGTTCGCGAAGGGCTTCAGGATACGGGCGCCGCGGCCACGCGCACGGGCGTGGAACCGCTTCAGCACGAGCGCCTTGCCGACGAACGCCTGGGAGACGACGAGATCGTCGACGTCCAGGTTATGGTTGTTCTCGGCATTGGCGATGGCGCTTTCGAGGCACTTCTTGACCTCGCGGGCGATCCGCTTGCGGGAGAACTCGAGATCGGCAAGAGCCGAGTCGACCTTCTTGCCGCGAATGAGCTGCGCGACGAGATTGAGCTTCTGAGGGCTGACGCGCAGCATGCGCGCGACGGCCTGAGCCTCGTTCTCGGGGAGCGCGCGGGGAGTGGCGGGCTTGCCCATGATCAGCGCCTCTTCGACTTCTTGTCGGCTGCGTGACCGTGGAAGGTGCGGGTCGGCGAGAACTCGCCGAACTTGTGGCCGACCATTTCCTCGGAGACGTACACCGGGATGTGCTTCTGCCCGTTGTGCACACCGAAGGTGAGCCCGACGAACTGCGGCAGGATCGTGGAGCGGCGGCTCCAGATCTTGATGACTTCGTTACGGCTGGAACCGCGAGCGGCTTCAGCCTTCTTGAGGAGGTAGCCGTCGATGAACGGCCCCTTCCAGAGCGAGCGTGCCATGGGCGTTACTTCTTACGGTTATGACGGCTGGACAGGATGAAGACGTCGGTCCGCTTGTTCGAGCGGGTCTTCTTTCCCTTCGTGGGAACGCCCCAGGGCGTGACCGGGTTACGGCCGCCGGAGGTACGTCCCTCACCGCCGCCGTGCGGATGGTCGACCGGGTTCATGGCGACGCCGCGCACGTGCGGGCGCTTGCCGAGCCAGCGGTTGCGGCCGGCCTTGCCGAGCGAGATGTTCATGTGGTCCGGGTTCGAGACCGCACCGACGCTGGCGAAGCACTGACCGTGGACCAGGCGCTGTTCGCCCGAGTTCAGGCGCAGCGTGACGTAGCCCTGATCGCGGCCGACGATCTGGGCGTAGTTACCGGCGGAGCGGGCAATGGCGCCGCCCTTGCCGATCTTGAGCTCGACGTTGTGGACGATCGTGCCCACGGGCATGTTGCCGACCGGACCGGCATTGCCGGGCTTGATGTCGACCTGCTCGGCCGCGATCACCTTGTCGCCCGGCGACAGGCGCTGCGGAGCCAGGATGTAGCTCTGCGTGCCGTCGGGGAAGGCGATCAGCGCGATGAACGCGGTCCGGTTCGGATCGTACTCGATCCTCTCGACCGTGGCGGACACGCCCATCTGCTCGCGACGCTTGAAGTCCACGTTGCGGAGCGTGCGCTTGTGACCGCCGCCACGGAAGCGGACCGTGATGCGGCCGAGGTTGTTGCGGCCGCCGGACGACGACTTGCCCTCGGTGAGCTTCTTGACCGGCTTGCCCTTGTAGAGCTCACGGCGGTCGACGAGCACGAGCTGGCGAAGGCTCGGCGTGACCGGTTTGAATGTCTTCAAGGCCATCGGTGGTAATCCTTAACCCGACTTGTCTCAGAGGCCGGTCGTGACGTCGATCGTCTCACCCTCGGCGAGGGTCACGATCGCTTTCTTCACGTCCGAACGCTGTCCGCGAAGTCCGCGGAAGATCTTCTTCTTGCCCTTGGTGACGAGCGTGTTCACGCCCGTGACCTTGACGTCGAACAGCTTCTCGACCGCTTCCTTGATCTGCGGCTTGGTCGCCTTCGGGGAAACCCGAAACACGACCTTGTTCTGTTCGGTGAGGTTCGTCGCCTTCTCGGTGATGACCGGGGAGACGATGATATCGTAGTGGCGCGGATCGGCACTCATTGAAAACGCGCCTCCAGCGCATCGATCGCTGCGCGGGTCAGCACGAGCTTCTCGCGACGCAGGATGTCGTACACGTTGATGCCCTGGATCGGCAGCACGTCGATCTGCGGGATGTTGCGGGCGGCGCGTGCGAAGTTCACGTCCACCTCGGCACCGCCGATGATCAGGGCGCTGGACAGGCCCATCTTCTCGAAGCGCTCGACGAGCGCCTTGGTCTTGCCCTCGGCGAGCTTCACGTCGTCGACGATGATGAGGGTCGAGTCCTTCACCTTCGCGGACAGCGCGTGCTTCAGGGCGAGCGCACGGACCTTCTTGGGCAGATCGTGAGCATGGCTGCGCACGACCGGACCGAAGGCGCGTCCACCACCGCGGAACTGCGGGGCGGAGGCTGCGCCGTGACGGGCGTTACCGGTGCCCTTCTGCTTATACAGCTTCTTGCGCGTCCGGTTCACATCCGAGCGGTTCTTGACCGCATGGGTACCGGCCTGACGCTTGGCGAGCTGCCAGCGCACCATGCGCTGGAGCAGATCGGCACGGGGCTCGAGACCGAAGATGGTCTCGTCCAGGTCGACGGAACCGGCACCGGCGCCATCGAGCGTGGTGATATCGAGCTTCATCACGCGTTCTCCTCGGAAGCGGGAGCCTCGGGAGCCGGCGCCTCGGTGACGGGAGCCGAAGCGCCCTGCTCACGGAACTTGCCCGGCTGCGGAACGTCCGCGGGGAGCTTACGCTTCACCGCGTCGCGGATCTGGATCCAGCCGCCGGCGACACCCGGAACGGCGCCCTCGACGAGGATGAGGCCGCGCTCAGGATCCGTACGCACGACGCGCAGGTTCTGGGTCGTGACCCGGTCGACGCCCATGTGACCGGGCATCTTCTTGTTCTTGAAGGTCTTGCCCGGATCCTGACGGCCACCGGTCGAACCGATCGAGCGGTGCGAGATGGACACGCCGTGGGTGGCGCGCAGACCGCCGAAGTTCCAGCGCTTCATACCGCCAGCGAACCCCTTACCGGTGGTGGTGCCCGTCACGTCGACGAACTGGCCCGGGATGAAGTGATCGGCGGTGATCTCGGCGCCGACCGGGATCAGCTTGTCCTCGGACACGCGGAACTCGGCGAGCTTCTGCTTGGGCTCGACCTTGGCGACCGCGAACCGACCGCGCTCGGCAGCCGACACGTTCTTCACCTTGGCCTTGCCGACGCCGACCTGAAGGGCGACGTAGCCGTTCTTCTCGACGGTACGGTGGGCAACCACCTGGCATTGATCGATTTTGAGCACTGTGACGGGGACATGTTCACCTGCATCCGTAAAGATGCGGGTCATGCCGACCTTCTGTGCGATGACGCCTGAGCGCATAGGTGTCTCCCTCGCGCGATTCTACGGTAAGCTCTAAATCCCCGCGGGACTTAGAGCTTGATCTCCACGTCCACGCCGGCGGCGAGGTCGAGCTTCATGAGCGCGTCCACGGTCTGGGGCGTCGGATCGACGATATCGAGGACGCGCTTGTGGGTGCGCATCTCGAACTGCTCGCGCGACTTCTTGTCGATGTGCGGCGAGCGGTTGACGGTGAACTTCTCGATATGCGTCGGCAGCGGGATGGGGCCACGGATGGTGGCGCCTGTGCGCTTGGCCGTCGAGACGATCTCGCGGGTCGACGCATCGAGGATGCGATGGTCGAACGCCTTGAGGCGGATACGAATATTCTGACCGTTCATGACCTGAAACCTTGGCGGGGCGATGGTGGGGCGGGCGCGAGGACCCGCCCCTCAATCGTTCCCTGCAGACGTGACCGTTGGGACGGACGATTACTCGTTGATGGCGGCGACGACGCCGGCGCCGACGGTGCGTCCGCCTTCACGGATGGCGAAGCGCAGCTTCTCTTCCATGGCCACCGGCACGATCAGGGTGACGTCCATGGTCACGCTGTCGCCGGGCATCACCATCTCGGTGCCCTCGGGCAGCACGCACACGCCGGTCACGTCCGTGGTGCGGAAGTAGAACTGCGGGCGGTAGTTGGTGAAGAACGGCGTGTGGCGGCCGCCCTCCTCCTTGGTCAGGATGTAGGCCTCGGCCTTGAACTTGGTGTGGGGCTTGACCGAGCCGGGCTTGCACACGACCTGGCCGCGCTCCACGTCCTCACGCTTGGTGCCGCGCAGCAGCACGCCGACGTTGTCGCCGGCCTGGCCCTGGTCGAGCAGCTTGCGGAACATCTCGACGCCCGTGACCGTCGTGGTCTGGGTGTCGCGGATGCCCACGATCTCCACCGTCTCGCCGACCTTGACGATGCCGCGCTCGACGCGACCCGTCACCACCGTGCCGCGGCCCGAGATCGAGAACACGTCCTCGATGGGCATCAGGAACGGCTTGTCGATCGGACGCTCCGGCTGCGGGATGTAGGCATCCACGCTCGCCATCAGCGCCAGCACCGCGTCGTGGCCGATCGCCTTGTCGCCGTTGTCCAGCGCCACCTTGGCCGAGCCCTTGGTGATCGGGATGTCGTCGCCCGGGAAGTCGTACTTCGAGAGGAGCTCGCGCACCTCCATCTCCACGAGCTCGAGGAGCTCGGCGTCGTCCACCAGGTCGACCTTGTTCAGGAACACCACCAGGGCCGGCACGCCGACCTGACGGGCCAGCAGGATGTGCTCGCGGGTCTGCGGCATCGGGCCGTCGGCCGCCGACACCACCAGGATCGCGCCGTCCATCTGCGCCGCGCCCGTGATCATGTTCTTCACGTAGTCGGCGTGACCGGGGCAATCCACGTGCGCGTAGTGCCGGTTCGTGGTCTCGTACTCCACGTGCGCCGTCGAGATCGTGATCCCGCGCGCCTTCTCCTCAGGCGCCTTGTCGATCTGGTCGTACGCCGTGAACGTCGCCCCGCCCGACTCGGCCAGAACCTTCGTGATCGCCGCCGTCAACGACGTCTTGCCGTGATCCACGTGACCAATCGTGCCAATGTTGCAGTGCGGCTTCGTACGCGCGAATTTCTCTTTGGCCATGATAGCCTCCGTCTGATCTGATGTTGCGTCTGAAGGGATGCGGGTGGCGCCCCGTGGGGCGCCGCCGTCTTAGGCGTACTTGGCGACGACCTTCTCGGCCTCGCCGCGCGGCACCTCTTCGTAATGGTCGAACTGCATCGTGAAGTTGGCACGGCCCTGGGAGAAGGACCGCAGCTGGTTCACGTAGCCGAACATGTTGGCCAGCGGCACCATCGCGTTGATGACGTTCGCATTGCCGCGCATGTCCTGGCCCTGGATCTGGCCACGGCGGGAGTTGAGATCGCCGATCACCGAACCGGTATACTCTTCCGGCGAGACGACCTCGACCTTCATCACCGGCTCGAGGAGCACCGAGCCGCCCTTCTGGAGGGCTTCACGGAGCGCCGCACGGGAGGCGATTTCGAAGGCGAGGGCCGACGAATCGACGTCGTGATAGGCACCGTCGATCAGCTCGACCTTGATGTCGACGACCGGGAAGCCGGCCAGGATGCCCGCGCCCAGAACCGAGTTCAGACCCTTTTCGACGCCGGGAATGTACTCCTTGGGCACCGTACCGCCGATGATCTTCGACGAGAACTCGAAGCCCTTGCCGGGCTCGTTAGGCTCGACGATGAACTTTACCCGAGCGAACTGACCGGTACCACCGGTCTGCTTCTTGTGGGTGTAGTCGATCTCGGTGCGCTTGGTGAGCTTCTCACGATAAGCAACCTGCGGCTGACCGATATTCGCGTCGACCATATAGGTACGGCGCAGAATATCGACCTTGATGTCGAGGTGGAGCTCGCCCATCCCGCGAAGAATGGTCTGGCCCGACTCCTGGTCCGTCGAGACCCGGAACGACGGGTCCTCGGCAGCAAGCTTGGCGAGGGCGATGCCGAGCTTTTCCTGATCGGCCTTCGACTTGGGCTCGACGGCGATCTCGATGACCGGCTCCGGGAACTCCATCTTCTCGAGGATGACGGCGTCCTTCGGGTCGCACAGGGTGTCACCCGTCCGCGTCTCCTTGAGACCGGCCAGCGCGACGATGTCGCCCGTGAAGGCTTCCTTCACGTCCTCGCGGTTGTTGGCGTGCATGAGCAGCATGCGGCCGACGCGCTCTTTCTTGTCGCGCGACGAGTTGATGACGTTGGCGCCCGATTCGATCTTGCCGGAATAGACGCGGCAGAACGTGATCGTTCCGACGTGCGGATCGTCCATGATCTTGAACGCGAGCATGGAGAAGGGATCGCTGTCAGACGGGTGACGGACGATCTCTTCCTCGGTCTTGAAGTCGAGGCCCTTGATCTCGCCGCGATCGGCGGGGGACGGCAGGTAATCGACGACGGCATCGAGCAGGGGCTGCACGCCCTTGTTCTTGAAGGCCGAACCACAGAGCACCGGATGGAAGGCGCGGCGCTGAACGGCGGTGCGGACGAGGCGGTGCATCGTCTCGGCATCGGGCTCGACGCCGTCGAGGTAGGCCGACATGGCGTCGTCGTCCATCTCGACGCAGGCCTCGACCAGCTTGATCCTATACTCGGCGGCCTGATCGGCGAGGTCGGCCGGGATTTCCGTCTCAGAGAAGTCGGCGCCGAGCTTCTCGGAGGTCCAGACGATGGCCTTCATCTTGATCAGGTCGATAACGCCCTTGAAGGTCGTCTCGGCGCCGATCGGCAGCTGCAGGCAAACCGGCTTGCCGGCGACGCGATCAATGATGTCGGCCACGCACTTGAAGAAGTCGGCACCGATCTTGTCCATCTTGTTGACGAACACGACGCGGGGCACGTCATACTTGTCGGCCTGGCGCCAGACGGTCTCGGTCTGCGGCTCCACGCCCTGGTTGCCGTCGAGCACACAGACCGCGCCGTCGAGCACCCGGAGCGAGCGCTCCACTTCGATGGTGAAGTCCACGTGGCCGGGGGTGTCGATGATGTTCAGGCGCTTGTCGCGCCAGAAGCAGGTCGTCGCGGCGGACGTGATCGTGATGCCACGCTCCTGCTCCTGCGTCATCCAATCCATCGTCGCGGCGCCGTCATGGACTTCGCCGATCTTATGGGACTTGCCGGTGTAGTAGAGGATCCGCTCGGTGGTCGTGGTCTTGCCGGCATCGATGTGAGCCATGATGCCGAAGTTGCGGTAGTCCTCGATCGCGTGCGTGCGGGGCATCGGATTGCTCCTGAAAGGGTCCGGGTCCGCTTACCAGCGGTAGTGCGAGAAGGCGCGGTTGGCTTCGGCCATCCGGTGGGTGTCTTCACGCTTCTTCACGGCGTTGCCGCGGTTGTTGGCGGCGTCGAGCAGTTCGGCGGACAGGCGCTCGACCATGGTGCGGTCGTTGCGGCCGCGGGCCGCCTGGATGAGCCAACGGATGGCGAGAGCCTGACGGCGCTCGGTGCGCACCTCGACGGGGACCTGGTAGGTCGCGCCGCCGACGCGGCGGGAGCGCACTTCGATCGCCGGAGCGACGTTCTCGAGAGCGGCGCGGAAAACCTCGATCGGGTTTGCACGGGCTCGGTTCTCGACGATGTCGAAGGCGCCGTAAACGATGCGCTCTGCGGTCGACTTCTTTCCCTCGTACATGATCGAGTTCATGAACTTGGTCAGCACGATGTCCCCGTACTTCGGGTCCGGGATGATCTCACGCTTCTCGGCAGAATGGCGGCGGGACATCGCTCGCTCCGTCTTAAACTTGGTCTTCTTGAAACCACCCTGCGCAGGCCGCCTTGAGCCTCTGGGAGGCCGGCAACATCCTTACAGGGTGCGCGAATATCGGTCTTACTTCGGACGCTTGGCGCCGTACTTGGAGCGGCGCTGCTTACGACCCTTGACGCCCTGCGTGTCGAGCACGCCGCGCAGGATGTGGTAGCGCACGCCCGGAAGGTCCTTCACGCGGCCGCCGCGGATCATCACCACGGAGTGCTCCTGAAGGTTGTGACCCTCGCCCGGGATGTAACCGATGACCTCGAAGCCGTTGGTCAGACGAACCTTGGCGACCTTGCGGAGCGCGGAGTTCGGCTTCTTCGGGGTCGTCGTGTAGACGCGGGTGCAGACGCCACGCTTCTGCGGGCAGGCGTCGAGCGCCGGCACCTTGTTGCGGCTCTTCTGCGCCTTGCGCGGCTGAGCGATCAGCTGGTTGATCGTCGGCATGCCAATCCTCTCGAAACGCGTCACCTGCGTCGGTGACCGTCGAAATCCAAATCTCGTTCTGGCCAGTCCCGGCATCGCACATGACTGTGCGACGAAACGCAAAACCGCGCCCCAGGCTGATGTCAGCCTTTGGCGCGCCGTTGCAAGCAGAGGATCACCTGCATCGAAGCAAGCGATCGTGCCGGGCTGACACGTGTTCGTCTGTTGAAGTCGGATGCGTTTAGGAAGCCTGGATCGAGGCTCTGGGCCTCACGATCGATTGCTGCCTACGGCCAGCCGCTCAATGAGGGCCTGATAGAGGCGGATTCGCCCCGCGTCAACCCATTCCGTTACAAGTTCATGAAGTTGCGGGCCCTGGGTGATCCGTCAATCCGGATCGATGAGGTCCAACGAAAAGGGGCCGCCCATGGGCGGCCCCTTCCGGTTCAAGGCACTTGGTCGTCGGCTTATTCGGCCGCGGGGGGCAGCTCGGAGAGAGGCTGAGCCCCGCTCTCGGCGGCCTTCTGCTGCAGGATGAGGTTGTCGCGACGCCGCGCCACCGCGCGGATCTCGGCAGCCATGGATCCCGTCCCGGCGGGGATGAGCGAACCGACGATGACGTTCTCCTTGAGGCCCTCGAGGTAGTCGATCTTGCCGTTGACGGCGGCCTCGGTGAGCACCCGGGTGGTCTCCTGGAACGAGGCCGCCGAGATGAACGACTTCGTCTGCAGGCTCGCCTTGGTGATGCCCAGGAGGACGGGCACGCCGACGACCGGCTTCTTGCCCTCGGCGAGCAGCTTCTCGTTGACCTCCGCCAGCTCCGTCCGGTCGATCTGGTCGCCGGTGAGGATGTCGGAATCGCCGCCGTCGGTGATCTCGACCTTCTGCAGCATTTGCCGGACGATGACCTCGATGTGCTTGTCGTTGATCGACACGCCCTGGAGCCGGTAGACCTCCTGGATCTCGTTGACGAGGTAGGCAGCAAGCTCCTCCACGCCCTTGATCGCCAGGATGTCGTGCGGCGCCGGGTTGCCGTCGACGATGTAGTCGCCGAGCTCGACCACGTCCCCGTCCTGAAGGTGGATGTGCTTGCCCTTCGGGATCAGGTACTCGACCGCCTCCGACCCATCATGCGGCGTCAGCGTCAGGCGGCGCTTGTTCTTGTAGTCGCGCCCGAACTGGATCGTGCCCGACTTCTCCGCGATGATGGCCGCGTCCTTCGGACGACGGGCCTCGAACAGCTCCGCCACCCGCGGCAGACCGCCGGTGATGTCGCGGGTCTTGGCCGAGTCGGCCGAGACACGGGCGAGGATGTCGCCGGCCTTCACCTTCGCGCCCGGATCGTAGCCGATGATGGCGTCGACGGGCAGGAAGTAGCGGGCATCCGAACCGCGCGGCAGCTTCATCGGCTTGCCGTCGGCATCGAGCACCAGCATGGCCGGCTTGAGGTCGGCGGTGCGGGCCGTCCCACGCCAGTCGATGACAACGCGCTTGGCGATGCCGGTCGACTCGTCGGTGGTCTCGGTGATCGACTGGCCGTCGATCAGGTCCTCGTAGGCCACCACGCCGTCCGTCTCGGTGATGATCGGGCGGGTGTAGGGGTCCCACTCGGCGATGCGCTGGCCGCGCTTGACGGTGTCCCCCTCGTCCACGCGGAGCTTCGCGCCGTATTGCAGGCGGTGGTTCGCGCGCTCGGTTCCGTCGGACCCGACGATGACGATGGAGACGTTACGGCCGGTGGCGATGAGATCGCCGTCCGAGTTCCGCGCCAGGGCGCGGTTGCGGATCTTGATCGTGCCCTCGAAGCTCGACTCGATGAAGGACGAGTCGGAGATCTGGGCGGCGCCACCGATGTGGAAGGTACGCATGGTGAGCTGGGTGCCCGGCTCGCCGATGGACTGCGCCGCGATGACGCCGACGGCCTCGCCCATGTTGACGGGCGTCCCGCGGGCGAGATCGCGCCCATAGCAGGTGGCACAGACGCCGCTCTTGGTGGCGCAGACGAGCACCGAGCGGATCTTGACCTCCTGGATCCCGGCGGCCTGGATGGCCGGCAGGTGCTTCTCCTCGATGGTCTCGTTCGTCTTGACGATCACGGTGCCGTCGAGGGCCACGAGGTCCTCGGCCGTAGCGCGGCCGAGGATGCGGATGGCGAGCGGAGCCACGACCTGGCCCGCGTCCACGATGGCGCGCATGCGGATGCCGTTGGTGGTGCCGCAATCGACCTCGCGGATGACGGCGTCCTGCGCCACGTCGACGAGACGACGGGTCAGGTAGCCCGAGTTCGCGGTCTTCAACGCCGTGTCCGCGAGACCCTTGCGGGCGCCGTGGGTGGAGTTGAAGTACTCGAGCACGTCGAGGCCTTCCTTGAAGTTCGAGATGATCGGCGTCTCGATGATCTCGCCGGAGGGCTTGCTCATCAGACCGCGCATGGCGGCGAGCTGGCGCATCTGCTCGCGGGAGCCGCGGGCGCCGGAATTCGCCATCATGTAGACCGAGTTGACCTGCTTGTCGGTCCCGTTCTCGTCCTTCTGAACCGCGGAGATCGCGGCCATCATCTCGTCCGCCAGGCGGGCCGAGCACTTGCCCCAGGCATCGACGACCTTGTTGTACTTCTCACCCTGGGTGATCAGGCCGTCGTTGAACTGCTGCTCGAACTCCTTGACCAGATCGCGGGTCGACCCGACGATCGACCACTTGTTCGCCGGCACGACCATGTCGTCCTTGCCGAACGAGATGCCGGCCTTGAACGCGTGGTTGAAGCCGAGCGCCATGATCCGATCACAGAAGATCACCGACTCCTTCTGACCGCAGTGGCGGTAGACGGTGTCAATCATCGCGGAGATCTCCTTCTTGGTCATCAGCTTGTTGACGACGTCGAAGGGGACTTTGGCGTGCTGCGGCAGGGCCGTGGACAGGATCACCCGGCCCGGCGTGGTGTCGTAAGTCTTCGTCAGCGGCTCCCCGTCGGGGCCAATGCCGTTCCAGCGCCAGCGGATCTTGGTGTGCAGCTTGACGGTCTTGGCCGCCAGAGCGTGCTCCAGTTCGCCGATGTTGCCGAAGACGCCCTGCATCGGGTTCTGCTTGTTGGTCGGGTCGAAGGCGCCGATCGCCCCCTCAGCCACGATCGACAGGTAGTAGAGGCCGAGCACGATGTCCTGCGACGGCACGATGATCGGGTGACCGTTCGCCGGGTGCAGGATGTTGTTGGTCGACATCATCAGGACGCGCGCTTCCAGCTGAGCCTCGAGGCTCAGGGGGACGTGCACGGCCATCTGGTCGCCGTCGAAGTCCGCGTTGAAGGCGGTGCAGACCAGCGGGTGCAGCTGGATCGCCTTGCCCTCGATCAGCTTCGGTTCGAAGGCCTGAATGCCGAGACGGTGCAGGGTCGGCGCACGGTTCAGCATCACCGGATGCTCGCGGATCACCTCATCGAGGATGTCCCAGACCTCCGGCTTCTCCTTTTCGACGAGCTTCTTGGCCTGCTTCACCGTGGCGGAGAAGCCCTTGGCGTCGAGGCGCGCGTAGATGAACGGCTTGAACAGCTCCAGCGCCATCTTCTTCGGCAGGCCGCACTGATGCAGCTTCAGCTCCGGACCGACGACGATGACCGAACGGCCGGAATAGTCGACGCGCTTGCCGAGCAGGTTCTGGCGGAAGCGGCCCTGCTTGCCCTTCAGCATGTCGGCGAGCGACTTCAGCGGACGCTTGTTGGCGCCGGTGATGACGCGGCCGCGGCGGCCGTTGTCGAACAGCGCGTCCACCGCTTCCTGAAGCATGCGCTTCTCGTTGCGGATGATGATGTCGGGCGCGCGCAGTTCGATCAGCCGCTTGAGGCGGTTGTTGCGGTTGATCACGCGGCGGTAGAGGTCGTTCAGATCGGACGTGGCGAAGCGTCCGCCGTCCAGGGGAACGAGCGGGCGCAGATCCGGCGGGATCACCGGCACCACGGTGAGGATCATCCACTCGGGCTTGTTGCCCGACATCTGGAAGGCCTCGATGATCTTCAGGCGCTTGAGGAGCTTCTTGGGCTTCAGCTCGGAGGTGGTGGTCGCGATCTCCTCGCGAAGCGCATCGGCGATGCCGTCGAGGTCGAGCTCCTGCAGGATCCGGCGGATGGCCTCGGCGCCGATCATGGCGGTGAAGCTGTCCTCGCCGTACTCCTCCTGGGCGCGCAGGTACTCCTCCTCCGACAGGAGCTGACGCTCCTTGAGGGGGGTGAGGCCCGGTTCGATGACGCAGTAGGATTCGAAGTACAGGATCCGCTCGAGGTCCTTGAGGGCCATGTCGAGCAGCAGGCCGATGCGCGAGGGCAGCGACTTCAGGAACCAGATGTGCGCGACGGGGGCGGCGAGCTCGATATGGCCCATGCGATCGCGCCGGACGCGCGCGAGGGTCACCTCGACGCCGCACTTCTCGCAGATGACGCCCTTGTACTTCATGCGCTTGTACTTGCCGCACAAGCACTCGTAATCCTTGATCGGTCCAAAGATACGCGCGCAGAACAGGCCGTCACGCTCCGGCTTGAACGTGCGATAGTTGATCGTCTCGGGCTTTTTGATTTCGCCGAAGGACCACGAGAGGATCTTCTCCGGCGACGAGATCGAAATCTTGATCTGGTCGAAGCTCTGGGGCTGAGCCTGCTGGTTGAAAAGATTCATGACCTCTTGGTTCATGATCTACTCCTGCTGACGAGGCGCACCCTCCGCCGAGGGGCTGACCGCGTGCTGAAAACGGATGCGGCGCGACGACCGGCCGGATCGTCGCTGACCGTAGAATGGGAGGCCCTGCCCCTCCCCGCTCGGACCGCGCCGGGGTCGAACCCGGCGCGGGAGCGTGATGCGGTGGTTATTCGGCCGCCTCTGCGGGCGGCTCGATCTGGTCGTTGGCGAGCTTCTTCGAGGAGGTGAGCTCCACGTTGAGGCCCAGCGAGCGCATCTCCTTGACGAGCACATTGAACGACTCGGGGATGCCGGCCTCGAAGGTGTCGTCGCCGCGCACGATGGCCTCGTAGACCTTGGTGCGGCCGGCAACGTCGTCCGACTTGACCGTGAGCATCTCCTGCAGCGTGTACGCCGCGCCGTAGGCTTCGAGGGCCCAGACCTCCATCTCGCCGAAGCGCTGACCGCCGAACTGGGCCTTTCCACCCAGCGGCTGCTGCGTGACCAGGGAGTACGGACCGATCGACCGGGCGTGGATCTTGTCGTCCACCAGGTGGTGCAGCTTCAGCATGTAGATGTAGCCCATTGTCACCTTGCGGTCGAAGGGCTCACCCGAGCGGCCGTCATAGAGGGTCGACTGGGCCGACCGGTCGAGACCGGCCATCTCCAGCATCTGCTCGATGTCGGCTTCCTTGGCGCCGTTGAACACCGGGGTCGCCATCGGCACGCCGCGGCGCACGTTGTTGGCAGCCTCGGCCAGTTCATCGTCGGACAGGCCTTCGAGCTCGGACGGCGAGTAGATCGCCTTCATCTCGTCGCGGAGCGGCTCGATGTCCTGGCTGCGAAGGTAGGCGTCCACGGCCTGGCTGACCTTGCGGCCGAGGCCGGCTGCGGCCCAGCCCAGATGGGTCTCGAGGATCTGACCGACGTTCATGCGCGAGGGCACGCCGAGCGGGTTCAGCACGATGTCGGCATGCGTCCCGTCCTCCAGGAACGGCATGTCCTCGATCGGCACGATCCGGGAGACGACGCCCTTGTTGCCGTGGCGGCCGGCCATCTTGTCGCCGGGCTGGATCTTGCGCTTCACCGCCACGAAGACCTTGACCATCTTCATGACGCCGGGCGGGAGTTCATCGCCGCGCTGCAGCTTCTCGACCTTGTCGAGGAAGCGCTGCTCGAGGCGCTTCTTCGACTCGTCGTACTGCTTCTGCATCGCTTCCATCTCGGTCATGAGACGGTCGTCGATGACGGCGAACTGCCACCACTGCGAACGGGGGTACTCGCTGAGGAGCTCACGGCTCAGCGTGGTCTCCTTCTTGAAGCCCTTCGGACCCGCGATGGGTGCCTGGCCGATGAGGACCGTGGCGAGACGCGCGTAGGTGTTGCGATCCAGGATCGCCTGCTCGTCGTCACGATCCTTCGCGAGGCGCTCGATCTCCTCGCGCTCGATCGCCTGGGCGCGCTCGTCCTTGTCGACGCCATGGCGGTTGAACACCCGGACCTCGACGATCGTGCCGGTCACGCCCGGGGGAACCCGAAGCGAGGTATCGCGCACGTCGGACGCCTTCTCGCCGAAGATGGCGCGGAGGAGCTTTTCCTCCGGCGTCATCGGGCTCTCGCCCTTCGGCGTGATCTTGCCGCACAGGATGTCGCCAGCGTGAACCTCGGCACCGATATAGACGATGCCGGCTTCATCGAGGTTCTTGAGCGCCTCTTCCGAGACGTTCGGGATGTCGCGGGTGATCTCTTCCGGACCGAGCTTGGTGTCTCGGGCCATCACCTCGAACTCCTCGATGTGGATCGAGGTGAACACGTCATCCTTCACGATCCGCTCGGAGAGCAGGATCGAGTCCTCGAAGTTGTAGCCGTTCCACGGCATGAACGCGACGAGCACGTTCCGACCGAGAGCGAGCTCGCCGAACTCGGTGGAGGGACCATCGGCGATGATCTCACCTTTCTTCACGGCCTCGCCGACGCGCACCAGCGGCTTCTGCGTGATGCAGGTCGACTGGTTCGAGCGCTGGAACTTCTGCAGGCGATAGATGTCGACGCCAGGCTTGTTGGCGTCGGCCTCCTCGGTGGCCCGGATGACGATACGGGTGGCGTCCACCTGATCGACGATGCCGGTGCGGCGAGCCGCGATGGCGGCGCCGGAATCGCGAGCGACGACGGCCTCCATGCCGGTGCCGACGAAGGGCGCGTCGGCGCGAACCAGCGGCACCGCCTGGCGCTGCATGTTCGAGCCCATCAGCGCACGGTTCGCGTCATCGTTCTCAAGGAACGGAATGAGCGCGGCCGCGACCGAGACGAGCTGCTTCGGCGACACGTCCATGAGGTCGACGCGATCCGGCGGCACGACGATGACGTCACCGGCCCGACGGCAGACCACCAGGTCTTCCGTCAGCTTGAAGCTCTCGTCCATCTGCGCGTTGGCCTGGGCGACGTAGTACTTCGCCTCCTCCATCGCCGACAGGTAGGCGACGTCGGTGGTGACGACGCCGTCCTTCACCCGCCGGAACGGGGTCTCGATGAAGCCGTACTTGTTCACCCGCGCGAAGGTGGCGAGGGAGTTGATCAGGCCGATGTTCGGGCCTTCCGGCGTCTCGATCGGGCAGATGCGGCCGTAATGGGTCGGGTGCACGTCGCGCACCTCGAAGCCGGCGCGCTCGCGGGTGAGACCGCCCGGGCCAAGTGCCGAGAGGCGCCGCTTGTGCGTCACTTCCGAGAGCGGGTTGGTCTGGTCCATGAACTGCGAGAGCTGCGACGAGCCGAAGAACTCGCGCACGGCCGCGGCCGCGGGCTTCGCGTTGATGAGGTCCTGCGGCATCACCGTGTCGATGTCGACGGAGGACATCCGCTCCTTGATGGCACGCTCCATGCGGAGCAGGCCGAGGCGGTACTGGTTCTCCATCAGCTCGCCCACCGAGCGCACCCGGCGGTTGCCGAGGTGATCGATGTCGTCGATCTCGCCCTTGCCGTCGCGCAGGTCCACCAGGGCCTTCACGACCGCGAGCATGTCCTCGCGGCGGAGCGTCCGCACGGTGTCCTCGGCGTCGAGGTCGAGACGCATGTTCATCTTCACGCGGCCGACGGCCGAGAGGTCGTAGCGCTCGGGGTCGAAGAACAGCGAGTGGAACATCGCCTCGGCGGTGTCGAGGGTCGGCGGCTCACCGGGACGCATGACCCTGTAGATGTCGAACAGCGCGCCTTCGCGGCCCGAGTTCTTGTCCACCGCGAGGGTGTTGCGGATGTAGGGGCCGACGTTGATGTGGTCGATATCGAGCAGCGGCAGCTCGGAGATGCCGACCTCTTCCAGGCTCTTCAGGAGCTTGTCGGAGATTTCGTCGCCGGCTTCCGCCCAGATCTCGCCGGTCTTGGCGTTGACCAGGTCCTCGGCGATGTACTGGCCGATCAGATCCTCGTCGGTCGCCTTGAGGAACTGCACGCCGCGCTCGGCGATCTGCCGGGCGTTACGGGCGTTCAGCTTCTTGCCGGCCTCGAGCACGACCTCGCCGGATTCCGCGTCGATGAGATCGACGGAGGCCTTGAAGCCCTTCAGGCGCTCGGCGTCGTAGGGTACGCGCCAGTCGGTGCCATCGCGGTCGTAGACCACCCGGTTGTAGAAGGTCGACAGGATCTCTTCGCCGTCGAGGCCGAGGGCGAACAGCAGCGACGTCACGGGCAGCTTGCGCTTCCGGTCGATGCGGACGTGCACGATGTCCTTGGCGTCGAACTCGACGTCGAGCCAGGAGCCGCGATACGGGATGATGCGCGCGGCGAACAGGAGCTTGCCCGAGGAGTGGGTCTTGCCCTTGTCGTGGTCGAAGAACACGCCCGGGGAACGGTGCATCTGCGAGACGATGACGCGCTCGGTGCCGTTGACGATGAAGGTGCCGTTCTCCGTCATCAGGGGCATGTCGCCCATGTAGACGTCCTGCTCCTTGATGTCCTTCACCGACTTCGCGCCGGTATCCGGGTCCACATCGAACACGATGAGGCGCAGCGTGACCTTGAGCGGGGCCGCGAAGGTGATGCCGCGCTGGCGGCACTCGTCGACGTCGTATTTCGGCTGCTCGAACGTGTATTTCACGAACTCGAGCAGGGCCGTCGAGGAGAAGTCCGAGATCGGGAAAACCGACTTGAACACGGTCTGCAGGCCTTCGTCGCCCCGTCCGCCTTCCGGCTCATCCATGATCAGGAACTGGTCGTAGGACGCCTTCTGAACCTCGATGAGGTTCGGCATCTCGGCGACTTCCTTGATCTTGCCGAAGAATTTGCGAATCCGCTTGCGACCGACCAGCGTGTTGGCCATGGGTGACCTCGCTCCTACGTCCCGCGTACCGGGTGCCCGGGGAAGGCGTCTGCCTCCCGCGACCAGGCTTCAGGCCCGCCCCGCCGGACGACGCCCTCCCGAACTGAAAATCCCGTGGCCCTTGCGTGGGCCGGTCGGGCCGCCCTGAAGCGACCATGGCCCACGGGTGGGAACCCGCGGGCCGTTGGTGCCGTCAGGCCCAATCGGACCGGACGGAAGATGATGGGCCGGAACGGCCCATCCAAGCGTCTTACTTGAGCTCGATCTTGGCGCCAGCCTTCTCGAGCTGGGCCTTGAGCTTCTCGGCCTCTTCCTTGTTGACGGACTCCTTGACGGCCTTCGGAGCGCCCTCGACGAGGTCCTTGGCTTCCTTGAGGCCGAGGCCGGTGATCGCGCGGACCTCCTTGATGACCTCGATCTTCTTGTCGCCAGCGGCGGTCAGCATGACCGTGAACTCGGTCTGCTCCTCGGCGGCGGCGGCAGCGCCACCACCGGCAGCCGGACCGGCGGCCACGGCGACGGCAGCGGCGGCCGAGACGCCCCACTTCTCTTCGAGCATCTTGGCGAGGTCGGCAGCCTCGAGAACGGTCAGCGAGGACAGGTCGTCGACGAGCTTGGCAAGATCAGCCATGTTGGTATTCCCTTGGATATCGGTTTGAACGGATGGGTTGAGAAGGGCGATGCGGCCTCAGGCCGCTTCGCTCTGAGCCTCGTCCTTGGTGGCATAGGCCCCGAACACGCGGGCGAGCTTGGCCGCCGGTGCGTTGACGACCTGGGCGATCTTGGTCGCGGGAGCCTGGATGAGGCCCACGATCTTGCCGCGCAGTTCGTCGAGGGACGGCAGCGAGGCGAGCGCCTTCACACCGTCCGGGTTCAGGGCAGTCGTGCCCATGGCGCCGCCGAGGATCACGAGCTTGTCGTTGACCTTGGCGAAGTCCACCGCAACCTTGGCGGCCGCGACCGGATCGCTCGAATAGGCGAGCAGGGTCGGACCCTTCAGGAGGGGCTTGATGGAGGCGACGTCCGTGCCATCGAGAGCGATGTTGGCGAGGCGGTTCTTGGTGACCTTCACGGTGGCACCGGCCTGCTTCATCTGCGAGCGCAGCTTCTGCATGTCGGCGACCGTGAGGCCCTTGTAGTGGGCCACGACGACGACGGCGGTGTTCGCGAACACGCCGTTGAGCGTCGAGACGAGATCAGCTTTGGCTGTCCTGTCCACTGGGGCTCTCTCCGGTTGGCGGAACCCGAGAACGGGTCCGCCGGTTGCACATGCCGCCCGGGACGGAACTCGGCTTAACAAGAAGCCGGAACGTCCTTGGCGACGCTTCACGGCCCTGTCCCCTACCGCCCCCCGGAACGGGTGGACGACATGGGTGAGATGGTTCAAACCGATGCCTCACCTTGTCCGCGCGATGCGAACCCGGCGAGGGCAGTAGAATTTCGGTCTTCCCAGTCTGTGCAGGCTTGCGGATTAAGCCGGTGACCCGGCGCCTGCAGTCTCGGACAGGACATGGCCGGACGAAGCTCAGAAGGGGTTTTATGCCCCTCAAAGCCTTCCGGCCAACACCACCTGGTTGCCCAGGCGATCTTTCAATCGGAATACGACCGATCGGCCGATTCCTTTCGCATGTGTGAAAACGTTGAGCGGGGTCTATAGAGCCTTGCAAGCAGCCTGCCAAGTGCCCCGGGGTGATTATTCCGTCGCAGGAAGCGCTTTTTCCTTGACGGCGCAGGCGGTCCCGGAGCGCGATCCGGGGCCGCCGGCAGAAGGGCCGTAAGGCCCTGTCAGGTCGGCAGGAATTTGCGTGCGGCCCGCCACCATGGCTCGCGGGCATTGTGCTTCTGCTCAGCCTTGGCGGCGTAGAACGAGGCGTTGTGCTCGCCGCGCAGGGCCTCCCGGGTGAAGCGGATGAGGTGGTGGGCGACGAAGCCCATGTTGAACACCGCTTCGATCTGACCGCGCTTCAGGGCATGGCCGGCCGCTCGCCAGAACACCCGCCGGTAATCGGACAGCAACCCGACGCGCACCGCGATGTTGAAGCCCAGCACGAGGCCGCGGCGCAGATTGGTTCGGGTGAGCTTCCCCTTCACCGGAGTCTTGATCCGATTCGGGTAGGTCACCTCGACCTGGTGCCGGAAGCGCTCGAAGATTTGGGCCGGCTCATAGGCATGGGCGATGGCCCGGCGCCAGGAGGCCACGACGTCGTCGTGCGGGCGCTTGAACAGCACGTTCGATTCGAGGGCCGCATCGTGGACGAGGCGGTTCTCGCGGGTGAGACGATCCCAGAGCGGCGTCTTCGGCAACGCCTGCAGCAGGTTCATCGTCAGCACGGGCACGGCCGACTTGTCGATGAAGTCGATGAGTTTCTGCTCCGACTGATCGGTGTCCGTATCGAGGCCGAGGATGATGCCTGATGTCACTTCGAGGCCGTAGCGGTTCAGGGTCTCGATCGCCTCGTACATCGGCACGGCGGCGTTGTGCTTCTTGTCGATTCCCGCGAGGGCGTCCTCCTCCGGCGTCTCGATACCGACGAACACCGTCATGAAGTTGGCCTGCCGCATCAGCTCGAGGATGTCGGGCTGCTTGGCCATGTTCAGGGTCGCCTCGCAGGCGAACTGGAGAGGATAATCGTTCTTCTTCTGCCACGCCACGAGGTGGGGCAGCATGTCCTTCGTGGCCTTGCGGTTGCCGATGAAGTTGTCGTCGACGAAGTAGACCACCGCTGGATGGCCGGGTTGGGCGATGATGGCATCGAGTTCGCCGAGCATCTGCTCGGGGCTCTTCAGGCGTGGCTGGCGGCCGTAGAGCTGCGGGATGTCGCAGAACTCGCAGCGATAAGGGCAGCCCGAGGAGAATTGCAGGGACCCGATGAGGTAGCGCTTGAGGGGCGCCGCTTCGTAGGCCGGGGCCGGGAAGTCGGAGAGCGGCAGACGCTCCTTGGTCTCCAGGCGAACCTGCGTTGCCGGAATCGAAACGTCCCGGTCGAGGATCTTCACGAGCTCGTCGGTGGCGTCACCGATCTCGCCGAGATGCAGGTAGTCGAATTCGGGATACTGCTCGGGGGAGCCGGAGACCGAGGGGCCACCCAGCGCCGTCACCTTCCCGGCCGCGTGGGCCCGGGCGTAGATGTCCCGAATCTGCGGGGCCTGGATGTGCATGCCGGACACGAACACCGCGTCGGCCCAGGCGAAGTCCGCCGCACCGGCCCGGGCGATGTTCTCGTCGATGAACCGATACTCCCACGACTCGGGCATGTAGGCCGCGATCAGCAGGAGCCCCTGCGGGGGCATGAAGGCCTTCACGCCGCCCATGAGGGGGTAGGCGTGAGAGAAGGTCCCGAAGGACGGCGTGTAGGCGGGAAAGACGCACAGGATGCGTCGCTTCGAGGTCACGGAGAGGGAGCATCGCATGACTGCATACCTAGCACAGGCCTACGCGAAGGCGTCACCCTCCGATGTTGTTTTCTTAAGCGTTCCGAGGATCGTCCGCCCCGGCGCCCGAGCGGGCCGCGCGTCCCTCACGGCTCTTTGATCGTGCCGCCGCCTGAACCGTCGCTCCGTCGCTGCTGGGGAAGGCGGGGTCCGCGTGCACTGGCTGGTCGTTATTCGACCTGACTGTCATCCCCGTCGCCGACCAAGCGCCCCAGTGTTTCCAGGGCGACGGTCAGCCGGTCCGGGGATGGCGATCCGAGGGCGAGTCGGACCCCGTTCGGCGCCGGGTCCGGACCGACCGCGAAGGCGCTGGCCGGCGAGACGGCAACGCCGTTGCGTGCGGCCGCCATGGCGAAGCGCTCCGATGTCCACGGGTCGGGAAGTCCGAGCCAGAGGTGATAGGCCCGTGGATCGCCCTGGAGGTCGAGACCCCTCAGCACCGCCCGCGCCAGGGTCTGCCGGGCGGCTGCGTCGACGCGCTTGGCGGCCCCGAGGCGTCCGGCGAGCCCATCCCCGATCACGTGCAGGGCCATGGCGAGAGCCAGGCCGTTGGCTGTCCAGGCGCCGTTGCGAATGGTGCGGGCAAGGCGCTCGACTAGGGCGGGCGGAGCGGCGACAAACCCCAAGGTCAGCCCGGGCGCGACCCGCTTCGACAAGCTGTCGACAAGGATCACGCGATCCGGGGCCAGGGCCGCCAACGGCGCCTCGTCGCAAAGGAAGCCGTAGACGGCGTCCTCAATGGCGATGATGTCGTGCCGTTCGAGGAGGCGGGCGATCGCCCCTCGGCGCTCAAGGCCCATGGTATGCCCAAGCGGGCTCTGCAGCACGGTCTGAAGATAGACGGCGCGGAGGGGCGCTGCCTGATGGGCGGCCACGAGAGCGTCGGGCCGTACACCGTCCGCATCGACCGCGAGGGGCACGAGGGTGATGCCGAGGCGGGCGGCGATGCCTTTGATCACCGGATAGGTCAGTGCCTCGACGCCGATGCGATCGCCCGGCCGTGCCAGGGCTGCCATGGCGGCGGCGATGCCCTGGCGGCCGGCCCCGGTGAACAGCACCTGCTCCGCGCCCGCTTTCCAGCCTCCACGGGTGAAGAATTGTGCCGCGAGCGCCCGGCCCTCGACGGATCCGGCCGGCCGGACGGGGGGGAAGGCCGCGTCCAAGGCTGCCGGCGTGATCAGCGTTGCCAAGCTCGCAGCGAGGTCGGCCGACTGGTGCGGCAGGACCGAGAACACGTGCTCCAGATTGATCGGGCCCGGCGCATCCTCCGACAGCAGAGCCGCGACGGATGTCGCCGGCGCGCGGATGAACGTGCCCCGGCCGACTTCCCCGGAGACGAGGCCGCGTCGCGTCAGCTCGGCATAGACCCGGCTCGCCGTGGAGACGGCGATCCCACGCTCGAAGGCAAATTGGCGCTGCGGCGGCAGCCGTGTGCCGGCGGGCAGCGCACCGGAGGCGATCTCGGCAGCAATGCCATCGGAAATTGAGCGAAAATCCGTCACGGGCACATTGCTCCGAGTGCAATGTTTTCATTGATCTGAAATTGATTCGGATCAATGAGGAAGTGCAACACGACGGAGGACTCCGATATGGCGGTCAGCGACGATCTTGATTTAGCCTTGACGCTGGAGGCACGGCGCCAGGAGTCTCAGCACCGTAGCGCGGTGAGGCTCACGTTGGCGAGTCTCATTGCTCTGATGATGCTCTGGCGTCGGCGCTCGGAGGGCCGTCGTGCAATACGTTCCATGACCTCGGAGCAATTGCGCGATCTTGATCTCGAAGTCGCGGCCCTGCGTCGGGAAGCCGAGAAGCCGTTCTGGCGCGCCTGAGCACAAACGAAAACGCCCGGCCGCAAGGCCGGGCGCTTCCGCAGGGTTCTGATTCGGACGATCAGACGGTGAGCACGCTCGCGGGCTCGACCTTCACGCCCGGACCCATCGAGGAGGTCACGGCGACGCGCTGAACGTACTGGCCCTTGGCGCCGGCTGGCTTGGCCTTGGAGACCGCGTCGGCGAAGGCCTTGATGTTCTCGACGAGCTTGTCGGCGTCGAACGAGACCTTGCCGATGCCGGCGTGGATGATGCCGGCCTTCTCGACGCGGAACTCGACCGAGCCGCCCTTGGCGCCGGCGACGGCACCCTTCACGTCCATGGTCACGGTTCCGACCTTCGGGTTCGGCATCAGGCCGCGCGGGCCTAGCACCTTGCCGAGACGGCCGACGAGCGGCATCAGGTCGGGCGTCGCGATGCAGCGATCGAACTCGATCTTGCCGCTCTGGACGATCTCGAGGAGGTCCTCGGCGCCCACGATGTCGGCGCCGGCGGCCTTGGCCTCGTCGGCCTTGGCGCCGCGGGCGAACACCGCCACCCGCACCGTGCGGCCGGAGCCGTTGGGCAGGTTGCAGACGCCGCGGACCATCTGGTCAGCGTGGCGCGGATCGACGCCGAGGTTCATCGAGATTTCGACGGTCTCGTCGAACTTGGCGCTGGCCTTCTCCTTCACGAGCTTGATCGCTTCGTCGATGGGATAGAGCTTGAGCGCGTCGATGCCCTCGCGGGCGGCGCGGATGCGCTTGCCTTCGTGTGCCATTGTGCCCTCCCCTTAAGCGACGACGTCGAGGCCCATGGCCCGCGCGGAGCCACGGATCATGGCGACGGCGGCGTCAACCGAGTCGCAGTTCAGGTCGGGCATCTTCTTCTCGGCGATCTCGCGCAGCTGCGCCTCGGTCACCTTGCCCACCGTCGGGCCCTTGCCCGGGGTCTTAGAGCCGGAAGCCGGCTTCTTGCCGATCTTCAGGCCTGCGGCCTTCTTCAGGAAGAAGGTCACCGGCGGCTGCTTCATCTCGAAGGTGAAGGAGCGGTCCTGGTACGCCGTGATGACGACCGGGATCGGCGTGCCCTTCTCGATCTGGGAGGTCTTCGCGTTGAAGGCCTTGCAGAATTCCATGATGTTGAGGCCGCGCTGACCGAGCGCGGGGCCGATGGGCGGCGACGGGTTCGCGGCGCCGGCCGGAACCTGAAGCTTCACGTAGCCCGTGATCTTCTTTGCCATAGGGACTGCTCCCAAAGAATGCCCGGCATCCGGCTGGCCTCAGCGCGAATGGAACGGGCGGTTGCAGGTCGCGGTTCGGCCCGTGGACCCCGGCGGCGAACCGGGCGGGCCTCCCGCGTGTGACACCGTCACGAGGGACGGTGGCTCCACGCCCGGCCTGGACCGAGCGGGAAGACGCAGAGCGAGCCGGCGACGGCTCGCTCGAAATCGAGCTGGATCAGACCTTCTCGACCTGTCCGTATTCGAGTTCGACCGGCGTCGCGCGGCCGAAGATCGAAACGGCGACCTTGAGGCGCGAACGGCTCTCGTCGATTTCTTCGACGGTGCCGTTGAAGGAGGCGAAGGGACCGTCCGACACCCGGACCGTCTCGCCGATCTCGAAGGACACGGAGGGCTTGGGACGATCGACGCCCTCGGCAACCTGCCCCTTGATGCGCTCGGCCTCGGCATCCGGGATCGGAACCGGCTTCGACTTGTCGGCGCCGAGGAAGCCCGTCACCTTGGGGGTGTTCTTGATGAGGTGGTAGACCTCGTCGGTCAGGTCGCACTTCACCAGGACGTAGCCCGGGAAGAACTTCCGCTCCGCATCGACCTTGCGGCCACGGCGCACCTCGACGACCTTCTCGGTCGGAACCATGACCTCGTCGAACAGCTCCATCAGGCCACGCTGGGCCGCCTGATCCTTGATGGACTGCGCGACCTTATTCTCGAAATTCGAGTAGGCGTGGACGATGTACCAGCGCTTCGACACGGTTCTCACCAAATCCTGACGTCAGTCAGCCCGATCGCACCGCAGCGCGCCCGGGCCGAGAAGTTGTTAGGCGCCGACCCCGAGGATCAGGGTCACGAGATAGCGCAGCGCCTGGTCCACCACCGTGAAGAAGATGCTCGCCACCACCACCATGATGAACACCATCACGGTGGTCACGACGGTCTCCTTGCGGGTCGGCCACGTGACCTTGCGGCCCTCGTCGCGAACTTGGCTCAGGAACTCGGCCGGGCCGACGCGCTTCTGCGCGGGGCGCGCGGGCGGAGTCGCCCGAGGGGGCGTCGGCGTGGTGGAACCGCGCTGCGGGGTGCGCGCGAGATCCACTTTCTTCGATGCTTCGTTCGATGCCATGGCGCCAACAACAGGGAGATCGGCCCGAGCTTCGGGAAAGCGCGACGCGGCGGCTCCGGAGAGGAGCCTGCATCGACGGCTTTCATCGATCTCGGAAGGCGACCGCTCTAACGCAAGTCGCCGGGCTTGTCGACTGCGCCCGGCCGGACTTCGCGGAGTAGCGATCTGCTGGAAAGGAAGTGGGCTGGGAGGGTCGACAGGTCTGATGCGGCCAAATGGCAGGAGTGGAGGGACTCGAACCCGCAACCTCCGGTTTTGGAGACCGGCGCTCTGACCAGTTGAGCTACACTCCTATGCAGAGGACGAGTCCCCCGCCGCGGCGCTGCTATAGACCGGTCGGGACGCCTTCGCAATGGTCAAACCGCGTCGTCGGCGAAGAACCTTTGCGAGGGTTCTCGGGCCGGCGCCGCCCTCGAAAACGACGACGGCGCCCCGGATCGATCCGGGGCGCCGCGTCGGTCTCGTATCCCCTGTCGGAGCGCCCGGGAGGGGCGCCCGACGGCGGACGATTACTCGTTGATGGCGGCGACGACGCCGGCGCCGACGGTGCGTCCGCCTTCACGGATGGCGAAGCGCAGCTTCTCTTCCATGGCCACCGGCACGATCAGGGTGACGTCCATGGTCACGCTGTCGCCGGGCATCACCATCTCGGTGCCCTCGGGCAGCACGCACACGCCGGTCACGTCCGTGGTGCGGAAGTAGAACTGCGGGCGGTAGTTGGTGAAGAACGGCGTGTGGCGGCCGCCCTCCTCCTTGGTCAGGATGTAGGCCTCGGCCTTGAACTTGGTGTGGGGCTTGACCGAGCCGGGCTTGCACACGACCTGGCCGCGCTCCACGTCCTCACGCTTGGTGCCGCGCAGCAGCACGCCGACGTTGTCGCCGGCCTGGCCCTGGTCGAGCAGCTTGCGGAACATCTCGACGCCCGTGACCGTCGTGGTCTGGGTGTCGCGGATGCCCACGATCTCCACCGTCTCGCCGACCTTGACGATGCCGCGCTCGACGCGACCCGTCACCACCGTGCCGCGGCCCGAGATCGAGAACACGTCCTCGATGGGCATCAGGAACGGCTTGTCGATCGGACGCTCCGGCTGCGGGATGTAGGCATCCACGCTCGCCATCAGCGCCAGCACCGCGTCGTGGCCGATCGCCTTGTCGCCGTTGTCCAGCGCCACCTTGGCCGAGCCCTTGGTGATCGGGATGTCGTCGCCCGGGAAGTCGTACTTCGAGAGGAGCTCGCGCACCTCCATCTCCACGAGCTCGAGGAGCTCGGCGTCGTCCACCAGGTCGACCTTGTTCAGGAACACCACCAGGGCCGGCACGCCGACCTGACGGGCCAGCAGGATGTGCTCGCGGGTCTGCGGCATCGGGCCGTCGGCCGCCGACACCACCAGGATCGCGCCGTCCATCTGCGCCGCGCCCGTGATCATGTTCTTCACGTAGTCGGCGTGACCGGGGCAATCCACGTGCGCGTAGTGCCGGTTCGTGGTCTCGTACTCCACGTGCGCCGTCGAGATCGTGATCCCGCGCGCCTTCTCCTCAGGCGCCTTGTCGATCTGGTCGTACGCCGTGAACGTCGCCCCGCCCGACTCGGCCAGAACCTTCGTGATCGCCGCCGTCAACGACGTCTTGCCGTGATCCACGTGACCAATCGTGCCAATGTTGCAGTGCGGCTTCGTACGCGCGAATTTCTCTTTGGCCATCGTCTCTTTCCTGCGGCAAGCTCACACGAGCGGTCGCCCGGGCTGTCGCTCGACGAGGTGTCGAGCCGGGCGAAAGACGGGGGCCCGCTTAGAGGCTTGCCGTCCTTTGATCAAGGGCCTTGCGGGATAAGGCGTTCCGGCGCCCTACGGAACCGGGCGTCGGACAGGGGAGGCCGCGAGCAGCGCCGCCCTGTCCAGATCAAGGGCGGTCGCGATTTCCTCGAGGGCCTGCGCCTCCACATCGGCGATGCCGTCGAGGTCGGCCACGTCCGCCGCGACCAGGAACGTCGCTTCGCGCTCCTCCTGGCCCCGGCCCTCGATGGCGGCGATGCGGCGCAGGTTCTCGGCCCGTCCCGCCCGGGTCCGGGCGCGGGCGATCCCGTCGTAGAGTTCGCTCTCCAGCATCAGCCGGTCGTAGCCCTTCTCCAGGATGGGATTGGCCTGCAGACCGGCCAGCGCCGTATCAAATTCCGCGCTGGCGATCTCTCCGTCGGCGACCATCACGTTGGCGGCGGCGGAGACCATCGCCTGCATGAGGACCTTGTCGCCGGCATAGGCCGTCACGGTCTGGCTGAAGCGGCTGACGATGTCCTGGAAGATGTTCATGGGGGCTCTGGACACGGACGGAACGTTGAGGGGCGCGGCATCGACGCCGCGGCAGGCATTGCGGTTTCGCGCGCCGATGACAAGCGGGCGTCGCGTCAGAACAGCGCCACCAGGGCGATCCCGCCGACCATCAGCACGCCTCCGAGGGCCCGCCAGAGGGTGAGCGGGTGCTGCTCGAACCCGATCCAGCCAAAATGGTCGAGCAGGATGGACGTGATGACGCCTGCGGTGATCAGAAGTCCGAGGTAGGGGGCCGCCCCGATCTGCTGCGCCACGAACAGCTGGGAGAGGATGAGGAGCGCGCCCGCCGCGCCGCCGAACCAGGCCCAGGGCGGCACGGCCCGCATGTCCCCCAGGCTCGGTAGGGAGAGACGACCGAGGATCAGTCCAACGACGAGGATGGTTGCACCGCCCCCCAGCGAGACGACGATGCCTGCGGCGAAGGGCTGCGCCAAGTTCTTGGAGAGCGTCGCGTTCACGCCCGACTGCACCGCGTTCGCGATGCCGGCCACGAGGGCGAAACCATAGAGGAACCACATGGGCGATCCTGGGTCTTCAGCGTTGCGAGCTGGGCCGCGACAGCGGGTCCAGGGTCTGGGAGGTCGCCTGTGATAAGCCCTTGGCGAGGGGTCGGGATCGTCTAAGAACGGCGCTGGCGCCGAACAGCAGGGAAACGCGGTATGGAAGGGACGGCCAGCGTGTCCGTCGATGCAGGAGAACCGGAGCCGAGAGGTGTTGGTGCGGTCGAACCGCGCGATCTTCGTTTCGCCCTGCGGGCCGCCACCGATGCAGCCCATCGACGCCTCGATGCGGGTTTTGCCGCCCATGACCTGAGCCGGCGGGCCGATTACGTGCGCTTCCTGTCGGCGATGCGGGACCCCTTCGCGCAGATCGAGAGCTGGCTCGACGAGTCCGATGCCGCCGACCTGCCACCCGACTGGACGGCCCGCCGCCGGTCCCTGCTCCTGCAGGCCGACCTGTCCGGGCTGGCGATCTCCGCTCCGGAGGTTGCTCCCGCTCCCCTGCCCCGCACCCTGTCGGGTGCCGAGGCGCCGGGGCTCCTCTACGTTCTGGAGGGTTCGCGCCTCGGCGGCCAGGTTCTGCTGCGTCAGGTCCTGGCGAGCCCGGACCCGCTGGTGCGGGGGAACGCCCGTTTCCTCCGGCACGGCGAGGGGCTCCGCCTCTGGCCGAGTTTCGCGACTTGGCTCGGGACGCGTCCGGCTGCTGACCACGCTGCTGCGATCCGCGGCGCGCAGCGCGCCTTTTCACTGTTCGAAGCGGCCCAGGCGCGAGGCTAGGGTCTGTCCTGACGTTTGTCGTTTCGGGATAACCGGTTCCCACCGATCCCTGACAAACGCTAGTCCCCGGCGGGCACGCTCGCCAGGGCCCGGCGCAGGGTATCCGCGGTATAGGGCTTCTTGATCATCGGGACGGCACCGAGCTCCGATGGAATTCGGAAGCTTTCGCCATAGCCCGTCGCGAAGACGAATGGCACGCCGGCCGCGATCAGGCGTCGGGCGACCGGCAGGCTCGTCTCGGCACCGAGATTGACGTCGAGCAGGGCAAAGCTCGGCCGCCCCGCCTCGATCTGCCGCAGGGCCTCGTGCACGGATCCCGCCATGTCGACCGCGCTCGCCCCGAGGGTGGCCAGGATCTCCTCGGCTTCGAGAGCGATGATCATGTTGTCCTCGACCACCAGGACGGTCCCGGACAACGCCGCCGCATCGAGCTCGGGCGTCCGGTCGCGCTCCCGTGACAGGGGGGCGGCGACGGTCGGGGCGGCGCGCACGTAGCGCGACGGCACGGCGAAGCGACCCCGCAGGCCGGTGAGCTCGTAGGTGATCTCCGCCTCGCCTTTCAGCTCGTAGGGGATCGAGCGCTCGATCAGCGTGGTGCCGAAACCACGCCGGCGCGGCGGCTTCACCGGCGGCCCGCCGCTCTCGCGCCAGTGGATCACGAGGCACTCCGAGGCGTCGCGCTCCCAGGCCACGTCCACCTGTCCCACCGCCTCCGAGAGGGCGCCGTACTTCGCCGAGTTCGTCATCAGCTCGTGGATGACCAGCGCGAGGGTCGAGAACGCCTGGGGATCCAGCAGGACGTCGGTTCCGTCGAGACGGACCCGGCCCGCCTGCTGGTCGAGATAGGCCTCTGCCTCCAAGGTGATGAGATCGCGCAGGGAGCCTGGTCCCCAGTTCGTGGTGGTGATCTGGTCGTGTGCCCTGGCCAGGGCCTGGATGCGCGCACCGACGACGCCCGCAAACGCCTCGACGCTGTCGGCCCCCGAGCGACTTTGCGCGACGATGCCCCGAATCAGGTTGAGGATGTTGCGCACCCGATGGTTCAGCTCGGCGATCAGGAGTTCCTGGCGCTCCTGCGCCGTCTTGCGCTCCTTCTCGGCGGAATCGGTGAGTCGCAGGATGACTTCGAGCAAGGTGATGCGCAGGGCCTCGGCGATGCGCAAGTCCACCGCGCTCCAGGGGGCGGCCTGCCCCCGGACCACCTCCGTCCAGGCCTCGAAGCTCTTGCGCGGTGTGAGGCGCAGTCCGTTCGGGCCGAGGCTCGCCGGCTTCTCCGGATTGCCGGCCCACGTGACCGTGCGGGCGATCTCGCGACGGAAGAACACCAGGAAATCGCGCGGGGCCCGCGAGATCGGGATCGCCAGGAGGCCCGCCGCCCGCTCGGTGTAATCGGCGGCCGGCGGATGGACTGCGCCGATCTCGTGGGTGGCGAAGGCCCGGCTGGTGGCCGTCCGGTTGAGGAAGCGCACGAGACCGGTGAACTCCTCCGCCGTCGGCGTCGCGCCTCGCAGGGTGATCTCGCCGTTGACCCAGACGCCGATGCCGTCGCACGTGACGATCCCGGCGATATCGTCGAGGAAATCGGTGATGTTCTCCAGGCTCGTTCCGCCCGAGGCGAGCGCGCCCATCAGTCGGTCGTGCAGCGCGCGGGAACTGCCTTCGTAGGCTGCCTCCGCCTCGCGCTCCCGGCTCTCCAGGATCAGCGAGAACATCTGCCCGAAGAGTTCGGCGCCGGTTCGGCGCTCCAGCGAGATGTGGCGTGGTTCCGTATGGTGGCAGGCGAACAGGCCCCAGAGCTTGCCGCCCCGCAGGATCGAGACCGAGAGCGAGGCGGCCACGCCCATATTGCGCAGGTATTCGAGGTGAATCGGCGAGACCGTCCGCAGGGTGCTCATCGACAGGTCGAGGGGACGTCCGTCGGGATCGCGCTGCGGCAGCACGGCGACGGCCTCGGCATCGACATCGGCGATGATTCGCAGCCAGTTGCGCTCGTAGAGGGTCCGCGCCTGCTTCGGAATGTCGGAGGCCGGGTAGTGAAGCCCAAGATAGGGCGGCAGGCTGGACCGGGCCGATTCGGCGATCACCACGCCCGAGCCGTCCGGGTCGAAGCGGTAGACCATGACGCGATCGAAGCCGGTCAGCGCCCGCATCTGGCGTACGGCCTCGCGGCAGAACGGCTCGAAACCCACCGTCTGCTGCAGGCGTCCGACCATGCTGCGCACGAGATTTCCGGCATTCAGGTGTTCGCTGACGCTCGGCTCGGCCTCCAGGACGATGATGCCGTCCGAGATGTGCAGCGCGATGTCGAAGGGAGACCCCCCGGCCTGCAGGACGGTACCGAAGATCCGGTCGATGGCATCGGGCCCGCGCAGGGCCTGAAGGTGGCCGCGGATCAGGTGGATCGCCTCACCGTCGATCAGGTCGGCGAGGGGAAGGCCGAGCAGGTCGGCGTCCCCCTGCCCCAACCATCGGGCGGCGTTCTCGGAGGCCCGGACCACGATCCAGTCCGGGGAGACCGCGATGAGGAAACCGAAGGGCTGAACCGCACCCAGGATGTGGATCGGTTCCCGATCGCAGGACGTGAGGTCCAGGGGCCGGGTACGTGCTGAAGGTTCACTCATCAGGTCTCTGATTCGCCTGTCCCACGCCTTCGACCATTTCTTGTCCGTTCGGAGAAGCGCGTCGGGAACAACGACAGACCATCGCGAAAGTCTCCTCGATGGTCGGGCAACGCACACAGTTTCCGGTCGATCGTGTCGTGGAAGCCATAGGCCGACGCGACGCCAGCCCGTCTCGTCACCTCAGGGCCGAGCGCCGATCCGGTCGACGGCTCCGGCCGCGAGGATCGCTCCGATCAGGTAGGACCCGAGTCCGAGCGCTGCGCCCTCCAGCCAGAAGCCTGCCCGGCCCGGGAGGAGGCCCCAGGTCGCCAATCCACCGGCCAGACCCGTCGCCACGACGAGAAGGAGAGCGCCCCGGCGTGCCGCCGGTGTTCGCGGCAGGCCCGTCAGTCCGCCGATGACGCCGCCGAGGAGGGCGCTGCTGGCCATGAGGGGCCAGAGCAGGGTTGCCAGGAGCGTCACGTTGTTCGCCTCCATCGGATGGTCATGCCCGCGGCGCGATCCCGACGCCCTGGCCGGCGGGACGCGGCGTACCCGCCGGGACGGCAGCGACCTGTTCGGGACGAAGGCCCGCCTGGAGCAGATACTCCACGATCGCGAGGGCGCGGCTCTGCGCGAGATCGGGGGCGGGTTCCGGTGGGGCAGCCGGCCTCGCCTCGACTTTGACGGCCTTGTCCTTCGGGCTGGACCTGCCGGACGCCTTCTCCGCGGCAGGCGGGACGGAGGATCTGGCCGGTGCCCTGCCCGAAGCCTTGCCAGCCTCCTTGGCCGGGTCCAGCGACGCCGTGCTCTCCACCACGGTCTCGACGACGGGTTTCGGTGCCGCGCTGGCGCCACTCGGATCGAGATGACCCGTGACCGCGAGGCGCAGGGTCGGGCAGGTCTTGCCCAGGGCGGCAATCCCGTCGAGGAGGGGGTAGAAGGCCGGCATCAAAGTCGTGCTCCCGGGCGGGAATATGAGCCCCTGGCCGGTGACCCTGGTCTCGAGCGCAGCGGCGCAGCGCTCCGGCGTCCAGGCCGACACTGCGTCCGGAGACGACACCGAGACCTCCGCAGTCCAGCCCGGCGGCATCGCAGCCGACAGGTCATCGGAGACGCGCCGGCCAGCCTGCGGATAGAGGCTCTCCCCCTTCAGGGTGATCGCGCGATCGGCGAACCGGGCCTCGCCCCGCGCCAGCAGGGTGAGGGCAGTCGCCGTCGTGCGCAAGACACGGGCGAGGTCCGGCGGGGCCCCTTCGCCGAGGCGGGTGCGGTCGATCAGGCGCTCGCGGAACAGCCGCGGGCGGAGCGTGCCGAGCAGGGCCTCGCGCACGTCGGCATCCGGCAGGTGGCCGGACAGCGTCACGGCGTCCCCGTCGCGCCGAAGCAGGATCCGATACGGCGAGAGCGGCCGGGTGCTCAAGGCGACGCCGCCTCGGCTCAGGCCGGCAGGCACCCCCTCGCGCAGCAGTGCCTCGATCTCCGGGATCGCCTGGGCGTCGAGGGCGACGCCGTTGAGCGAGACCTGCGCATCGATGACGCTGACGCTGCCCTCCTGCATCAACGCGGCGAGTTTCAGGGCGAAACGCGCCATCGCGGCCGCATCGACCCCGGGCGGAAGGCCGCGCGCTCTGCGCATCCGGTCCTCGACCTGCCCGGTCTCCGAGGCCTGTGCCGCCTGGGTTCGGATCTCGACGCGCGCTGCGTCGGAGACCACGTGGCCGGAAAGCGTGAGGCCGCCCCCCGGCTCCCGAGAGACGACGAAGCGGAAATCCGGGACGACGGCCGGCAGGATCTCGACGCGCCCGAGCCCATAGCCGGTCGGCAGATCGGCCAGGGCCGTTCGCAGGGCCTCGTCGTCGGCGAGGGAGACGGCCTCACCCACGATCGAGAGGCGCATGTCCTCCAGCATCACCCGGCCGCCCGGCGCGAGGGCGCGCAGCCGCGCCAGCGCATAGACGGCCGCCTCGGCGAAATCCGGCGGCGCGCCGAGGGCCGCGCGGGCGCGGTCGTGCAGGGCCGTTCCGGGGCCGACGGCGGGCGTGAGTTGCTCGGCCAGGGCGCTGGCGCCGATTTCGGCTGGCCGCACGCCGGTCACTTCGACCCCATCCCGGCCCCTGGTCGCGATCCAGACGAAGGGCGAAGCCAGCTCGACCACGCCGACGGGACCGACAATGTGCCGAACCCCGTCGATGGCTGCGAGCCGCCGATACGCCGCATCGCGGGCGGCGGCATCCGGCGCCTCGCCCGTGACCCGGAGGTCTCGTCCCTCGACCGACACCCGCAGCCAAGGCTCGGCACCGGGCGTCGCGGTCGCCCGGGCCACCGCCTCGACCTCCGCGCCGAGTTGCGCCTCCAGGCGCGGCGTGAACCAGGCGGCGGACAGGCCGAGGATCAGGGCGAGCCCGGGCAGGCCAACAGTCCAGCCGAGAGGGCGGCATCGGTCGCGGAGTGCGGAAGCGGCGGACACGTCGGATCCCGGTGGCAGGCGGCGCGCAGGAGCGAACGCCAGGACGGCATTTCACACGTCGTTCACGGCATCATGAAGGCCGCGGCGCCGCCCGCGGGTGGCGCGAGCGTGGCTCAAGCGTCGCGCAGCATCTCCAATTCGAGCCAGCGGTCCTCGGCCCTGGCCAATTCGGTCTCGGCGACGGCGAGCAGATCCGAGGCCTTCGCGAAGCGGGCCGGGTCCCGGGTGTAGAGTCCCGGATCGGCCAAAACCTCGCGCAGCTTGGCGATGTCGGATTCGAGCTTCTTCATCCGGTCCGGCAGGGTCTTCAGCTCGTGCTGGTCCTTGAAGCCGAGCTTGGGCTTGCCAGCCGGGGCTGCCGCTTCGCCGCCCCTGGCGCGATCCTTCGCGTCCGCACGGGCCTCCGCCTTCTCGGTTCGCCCGGCGGCCGCCCGGGCCTGTACGCCCTCGCCACGCTGGGCGATCATGTCGGTGTAGCCGCCGGCATACTCGACCCAGCGGCCCTCCCCTTCGCTGACCAGCACGCTTCCGACGACCCGGTCGAGGAAGTCGCGATCATGGCTCACCAGGATCAGGGTGCCGGAATAATCCGCCAGCATCTCCTGCAGGAGATCGAGGGTTTCGAGGTCGAGATCGTTGGTCGGCTCGTCGAGGACGAGGAGGTTGGCGGGTTGGGCCAGGGCGCGGGCGATGAGAAGGCGGTTGCGCTCGCCGCCCGAGAGGACGCTCACCGGGGTGCGGGCCTGCTCGGGGGCGAACAGGAAGTCCTTGAGGTAGCCGATGACGTGGCGGCTGACACCGCCGACGATCACCGAATCGCCGCTGCCGCCGGTGAGCACCTCGGTCACCGTCATGGTCGGCTCCAGCACCGCACGGGCTTGGTCGAGGAGCATCATCTTGAGGTTGGTGCCGAGCGCCACCGTGCCGGAATCGGGCGGGAGCTGACCCGTGAGCAGGTTGATCAGCGTGGTCTTGCCGGCACCGTTGGCCCCGACGATGCCGAGGCGGTCTCCGCGCATCACCCGAAGCGAGAGATCGTCGACGATCTTGCGGACGCCGTAGGCCTTGGCCGCGTGCTTGGCCTCGATCACCAGGGCGCCGGAGCTCTCGGCCTCCGTCGAGGTCATGGTGGCGGTGCCGACCGGCCGGCGGTCCTCGCGTCGCTCCTTGCGCAGGGCATGGAGGTTGCCGAGCCGGCGCACATTGCGCTTTCGCCGGGCGGTGACGCCGTAGCGCAGCCAGTGCTCCTCGTCGGCGATCTTGCGCTCGAGCTTGTGCCGGTCGCGCTCTTCCTCCTCGAAGAAGGCGTCGCGCCAAGCCTCGAAGGTGGAGAAGCCCTGCTCGATCCGGCGGGTGACGCCGCGGTCGAGCCAGATCGTGGTCTTCGACAGGGCAGAGAGGAAGCGCCGGTCGTGGCTGATCAGCACGAGCGCGCCGCGCACGCTCTTCAGCTCCGATTCGAGCCACTCGATGGCCGGGAGGTCGAGGTGGTTGGTGGGCTCGTCGAGGAGCAGGATATCGGGTTCGGGGGCCAGGGCCTGGGCCAGGGCGACCCGCCGCCCCTCCCCGCCGGAAAGGCTCTTCGGGTTCTCGGCACCGGTCATACCCAGGCTCTCGAGGAGGTAGCGGGCCCGGTAGGCGTCGTCCCCTTGGGTCAGACCGGATTCGACGAAATCGAGGGTCGTCTCGAACCCCGAGAAGTCGGGCTCCTGCGCCAGGTAGCGGATCGTGGTGCCGGGCTGGATGAAGCGTACGCCCCGGTCGGGTTCCACCAGCCCCGCGGCGATCTTCATCAAGGTGGACTTACCCGAGCCGTTGCGGCCCACGAGGCAGGTGCGTTCGCCGGGGGAGATCGCGAGTTCGGCGCGCTCGATCAGCGGCGTGCCGCCGAAGGTGAGCGCGACGTCTTGGAGGGTGAGGAGCGGGGGAGCGGCCATGGGGCCGGCTTATGGCAGCGACCGCGCCTCCGAACAAACCCGGAATCGGAGTGTCCGGACAAACCCGTACGCGTTCCGCGCTCACATCGTCGGGTTGGCGGGGCCCGTCGGCATCGGATCCGGCGCGATGGCCGGGCCGATATCCGGATCGTTGACCGGAATCTCGGTGGGCGTCACGTCGGGTGCCTCGGTGGGGGTCGTGCCCGGCACATCCGTGCCGGGGGTGTCCGGGCCGGGGGCCGGGGTCTGAGGTGCCTCGTACGGCGTCTCGGGCACCGGGGCTTCCGGGATCGGGCCGGGGTTCGACATCGCTTGCGCCTCTCAGGAGCCTCGGGGAACGGACCGGTGGAACAGTCCGTCGCCGAGGGAGGTTCCGGGCGCGATGCCGCCGGCTCTCGTCACTTCTTGGTCAGGAGCAGGTTGCCCTCGCTCCCGAGCTTCTTCTGGATCTGCTGCGCGAACAGCGCCAGGAGAAGCGGCAGCCGGACCTCGACCCGTACGGTCTCGGGGCGAACATCCACCTGACCGTCGACCTTCTGGCCGAGAGCCGCCATGGCGAAGTCGAGGCGGTCATTGGTCCAGGCCATCTTCTCGACGGCGACGCCCGCCTTGGCGAACAGCCCGTCGGCCTGGGTGATCCCGTCCGCGATGCGCCGACGGGCCTCGGCCAGGCCGAGTTCATGAGGGATTTCGACGATCAGCGGCTTTGCCATGGGGATCTGAGCTCTCGGTTCCGCCGCCCAGATGGGGCCGGCCGGTTCCTCTCACAACGCCGACCGGCCCGATAAGCTCAGTTCACGACGCTCAGGGCGACGTAGGTCGTGCCGCCCATGCCGAGGGCGCGGGCCGAGCCCTTGGCGAGATCGATGATCCGGCCGCGGACGAACGGGCCACGATCGTTGATGCGCACCACCACCGAACGGCCGTTGCGCTTGTTCTCGACCCGGACCCGGGTGCCGAACGGCAACGTGCGATGCGCGGCGGTCATCCCGTTCGGATTGAAGCGCTCGCCATTCGCCGTCCGATGGCCGCTCCCGTACCAGGAGGCGGCGCCGCTCTGGGCGCTGGCCGGCTGAACGGCGGCAAGTGTCACGACGGTCCCGATGATAGCAGCGGCCCCACGAACAGGCTTGATGGTCATCCGCATTCCCTTTGTTGTTTCGGATGGCCGGCAAAATGAAGCGGAACAGGGCCAAAATGAGACCGGTCAAATGTGGCAGCTTTCGCCAAATGTGAGGCTATAACGGATTATTCATCGCCGATTGTGTGCGGCCATAGTGCCGGACCGTGCTGATCTTTCCGGTGACGAAACGGCAATTCTGGAACTCCATTGAGAGCGCTGAAACCGCGTTGCAGAAGGAGCCTCGACGCAACGTCGGGGTGCGGGAAAATGAAACCAGCGTTGCGCTGAGCGAAACCCTGGTCTGCGACGAGGCAAGATCCGTCGAAAGAGACGAATCTTCTCCTTTCGGGAGAGTGCAAGGCACGGACCGATCCGCCCGGGTGCCGCGCGTCAGTTCGGATGGGCCCCTGGGGCATCCTCGAATTCAGGTGAGGTTCGCGTTCGGCAACTTGCAGGACTTGCGGGTTCCGGTGGCGATGCACGCGCAATAGCCTGGGCGCTTTTCGGATGATCCGCCCGGCAAAAACTGCAGCCCCAAATCGAGACGCCTTGTCTTCATCCTGGCAACCCGCCCTTTACGTTAACGGGGCCAAGGTCTGCCGGTCAGTCGCGTAACCGGTGTTTGCCATGGCTTCCCTGCGTACCGCGGTTGCCGACACCGTCGCCCGGAAAAGTGTCTCGCGTACCGGGCGGCCCGTGTCGGCGCCGCGGATGGGTCTCGTACCCGCCGCCAAGCGTTTTCCTCTCGAGGATCGTCTCCCTCTCGACGAGATTCTCGTCGGAGACTGCATCGCTGCGATGAACGCCCTTCCGGCGTCCAGCGTCGACTGCGTCTTCGCCGATCCGCCCTACAACCTCCAGCTCGGGGAAGGCTCGCTCCTGCGTCCCGACCAGAGCCGGGTCGACGCGGTCGACGACGACTGGGACAAGTTCTCGACCTTCGCCGCCTACGACGCCTTCACCCGCGAATGGCTCGCCGCCGCGCGCCGGGTGATGAAGCCGAATGCCACCCTGTGGGTCATCGGCTCCTACCACAACATCTTCCGGGTCGGCGCCACGCTGCAGGACCTCGGGTTCTGGATCCTCAACGACATCGTCTGGCGCAAGGCCAACCCGATGCCGAACTTCCGCGGCAAGCGCTTCACCAATGCGCACGAGACCCTGATCTGGGCCTCACGCTCCGCGGAGTCGAAGGGCTACACCTTCCACTACGAGGCGCTGAAGGGCGGCAATGACGACGTCCAGATGCGGTCCGACTGGTTCATCCCCCTCTGCACCGGCGACGAGCGCCTGAAGGGCACCGACGGGCAGAAGGTCCATCCGACGCAGAAGCCGGAGGCGCTGCTCGCGCGCACACTCCTGTCGGCGACGAATCCCGGCGACGTCGTGCTCGATCCGTTCTTCGGGACCGGCACCACCGGTGCGGTCGCCAAGCGCCTCGGACGGCACTTCATCGGGATCGAACGCGAGACGGTGTATGCCGAGGCGGCCCGCACCCGGATCGACGCCGTCGAACCCCTGTCGCAGGCCGCCCTGCTGGTCGCCCCGAGCAAGCGCGCCGAGCCCCGCGTCGCCTTCCTCAGCGTCATCGAGGCCGGCCATATCCGCGCCGGCGAAACCCTGACCGACGCCCGTGGCCGGCACAGCGCGATCGTGCGCCCCGACGGCACCCTGATGGCCGGACCCGCCACGGGCTCGATCCACAAGATCGGAGCCCTCGTGCAGGGCTTTCCCGCCTGCAACGGCTGGGATTTCTGGCACGCCACCCGGAACGGCAAGCCGGTGCTCATCGACGTCTTCCGGGCCAAGATGCGCGCCGCCATGGGCTCCGCCGCCTAGGGGCCTTCGGTCAACGTGACCGCGGCCGTCCCCGCCTGCGGGGGACGGCCGGAGGCGCCACCTCGGCCGGACCCTCGAACGCGTCGAGGGCTTCGTCGGGAATCCGAGCCGGTGGCGGGCGCGGGGTGGGCTTGGGCACCGGGCGGAAGCGCGGGGACGGAGCAGGCGCGTCCGGCTCGGGCTCGGCAAACAAGGGCGTGTCCGCGACGCTCCGCATCGCTTTCGGCCTGCCGCGCTTCGCAGTCTTCTCCGCGACCGGTTCCGCGGCCTCGGGCTTCGGGTCGAACGCGTGGGCCAGGACCTTCTTCATCACGCCCGGCAGCGGTTCCCCGTCGAGGTCCCGGCGCGGCGTGAAGCGCAGGCCCGGCGGCGGCGCCGTGCTGAGCGCCACCTTGGCGACGAACACCGTCAGCTCCAGGGGAAAATGCGTGAAACCGTGCCGGACGAGGCCCGGCAGCCGCTTCCAGCGCGCGTCGAGCGGTGCGTCGAGGAGCGCCTGGGCGGGATCGTAGTCGGGCTCCCAGGGACTCATCGGCGGTTCGGCCATGGATCCCAGCAAGCCCTCGGGTGGGCGGGTGCGCAGCAGAATCGCCTCATCGCCGCTGCGGATCGCCACGAAGGCCGCGCCGCGGCGCAACGTGCCCTTCACGGCCTTCACCTTCCTCGGAAACGTCTCCTGGAGACCGAGGGCCCGGGCGCGGCAGGGCGCCATCCAGGGGCAGAGCGCGCAGGCCGGGCGCTTGGGCGTGCACAGCGTGGCGCCGAGATCCATTACCGCCTGGGCGAAATCGCCGGGCCGGTCCGCGGGCACGAGGGACTGGGTCACCACCCGGATCTCGGGGCGGGCTGCCGGCAGGAGGGTCTCGATGGCGAAGAGCCGCGTCATCACCCGCTCGACATTGCCGTCGACGGCCGCTTCCTGTCGGTCGAACGCGATCGCCGCGACGGCCCCCGCCGTGTAGGCGCCGATGCCCGGCAGCTTGCGAAGGGCCGCGGCGGTGTCGGGAAACTGTCCGGCCGCCGCCACCGCCTTGGCGCAGGCGTGCAGGTTGCGGGCCCGGGAGTAGTAGCCGAGTCCGGCCCAGGTCGACATCACCGCCTCCTCGGGCGCCGCCGCAAGGTCGTCGACGGTGGGGAAGCGGGCCAGGAACTTCGCGAAATAGGGTTTGACCGCGGCGATCGTGGTCTGCTGCAGCATCACCTCCGAGAGCCAGACCCGGTAAGGGTCTGGCGTCTCGCCCGGCAGGGCGCGCCAGGGCAGGACGCGGCGATGCCGGTCGTACCAGGTCAGGAGGTCCGCGGCCTCGGGGGCGGGAACTGTGGTGTGGGGCACGGGCACCGGTGCGTGATGGGATGCCCGTCCATAGACCGCCGACCCGATGCGTCCAAGGCCGACCTGTCCGGGCCTGTCCTCGGGCGCGACCCCGGCACGCGGCTTCGGCCGGACGGAACGGCATGCTAACCAATGCGGGCGATATCGGAGCCTCGATCTCGTCCTGGTCGGACGCACGGAAACCTTGCGCATGGCGCGTGTCAAACCCCTCGCCGAGCTGCTGGAGGGCTGCATCGGCCCCGCCTTCGCGGCGCAAGGGTTCGCCTCCACCGACATTCTGGCCGCCTGGCCCGAGATCGTCGGGGAGCGGCTCGCGCGCTACTGCCAGCCCTCGAAGCTCGAATGGCCGCGCCGGCGTCGGCGCGAGGAGGAGGGGCGCCCCGATCCCGGCACCCTCGTGGTCCGGGTGGAGGGCGTGTTCGCCCTCGAGCTGCAGCACCTCGCGCCGGTGGTGATCCAGCGCATCAACGCGCATTACGGCTGGGCCTGCGTCGGCAAGATCGTGATGCGCCAGGGACGGGTCGACCGGATCGGGCGCCGCCCCGCGCCGCCGGTGGTGGACCCCGTCCGCCGCGGCGAAGTGGCGCTTGCGGTCCAGGCGATCGAGCACGACGCCCTGCGCGACGCCCTCGACCGCCTCGGAACGGCGATCGTCGCGACAACACACAAGCGCTAGGGCGCGCTGCGCCGCCTTGTCAGGACGGCTGCAGGATTCTACCGCATCGCTCACGAGAAGATTTGGTCCGCGACCGGAGCCCTCCCGATCATGATCACCCGACGCGATGCCCTGAAAGCCACCGGCCTTGCCGTCGGCGCCGCGGTTCTCCTGCCCCGGTTCAGCCTTCCGGCCCTGGCGCAGGATGCGAACCTCTCGACCCTGATGGAGCCCGGGCCGCTCGGCGACGTCTGGCTCGGTCCGAAGGACGCCAAGGTCACCATCATCGAGTACGCCTCGATGACCTGTTCCCACTGCGCCGCCTTTCACAAGTTCACCTGGCCGGCCCTGAAGGAGCGCTACATCGACACCAACAAGGTGCGCTTCACCCTGCGCGAGTTCCCCCTCGATCCGCTGGCCACGGCCGCCTTCATGCTGGCGCGCTGCGACGGCGATGCGAAGTACTACCCCATCACCGACCTGCTCTTCGACCAGCAGCAGGCCTGGGCCTACGTCCAGAAGCCGCAATCGCCGGTGGATGCCATGGAGCAGATGCTGCGCCAGGCCGGCTTCTCCAAGGAGAAGTTCGAGGCCTGCCTGAAGGACCAGAAGCTCTACAGCGCCGTCAACGCCGTGAAGCAGAAGGGCATGGACACCTTCAAGGTCGATTCGACCCCGACGTTCTTCATCAACGGTGAGCGCTTCAAGGGCGAGATGACCATCGAGGGCATGGAGAAGGTGATCAAGCCCCTCCTGGGCGCCTGAGGCACCCGAAGCCGGGTCACCGTGACGACGCCCTCTCCCGCCACCGCAGGCCCGGTGTGAGAACACCTGGGGGCACGTCGGCAAAACACCGATTTCCTGTGACGTGACAAGATCTTACGTGAGGTCGGGGGCGCCTTGACACCCAAGGTAGGCGAAACTATGGTGCGCCCCGCTTGAAGGAGGCGTTCCGCCGGTTCCCTCCGCTCTCGCCAATGTGAGTTCTCGCCGTGAGCGGCAACGAAACTGCGGACGAAGGCGGGGACGGGCGGAAGAAAGCACTGGACGCGGACCTCTCTCAGAGGCTCAAACGTCTTGAGACGCAGATTGAGCGGAAGCGGCCCAGTGCCCCTCCCGGTCATTCGACGCGTCCCGGTCCTGCGGCCGGGCCTTCTCCTCTCGGCCAAGCGATGCGGCTCTCGACCGAGTTCATCGCGGGCGTCCTCGCCGGGGGTATCCTGGGTTGGATGTTCGATCATTACCTCGGGACGAAACCCTGGGGCCTGATCGTCCTGCTGATGTTGGGGTTCGTCACCGGCGTCTACAACGTCATGCGTGTCTCGGGGTCTCTTCCCAAGGCGCCGACGAAGGAAGAGGACCGCTAGCGGTCCTCTGGGAAGCGCCGCGTACGCGGCGAACCGAATTCGAATCATGCCGCTCGCGCGGCACCGGTGGTGGCGGGCCTTCTGGCCGGCCGAGAGTCAGAAGGGCGGGAGCGGCAATGGCCGTAAAGATGGATCCGATCCACCAGTTCGAGCTCAAGCCGCTGGTCTCTTTCGGTCATATCGGCAACCAGGAGATCGCGTTCACCCAGTCCGCGCTCTACATGTTCGCCGCCGTCGGGATCATCGCGCTGATCACCGTCGTGGCCACCGCCCGCCGCTCGGTGGTGCCGGGCCGCATGCAGTCCATGGCCGAGATCTTCTACGAGTTCATCGGCTCGACGCTGCGCCAGTCCGCCGGCCACGGTTCCGAGCGCTTCATGCCGCTGATCTTCTCGCTCTTCATGTTCGTCCTCGTGCTGAACATGCTCGGGATGATCCCCTACGCCTTCGCGGTGACCAGCCACATCATCGTCACCTTCGCGCTGGCCTTCCTCGTGATCGGCACCGTCATCGTGTACGGCTTCATGGCCCACGGCACGAAGTTCCTGAAGGTGTTCGTTCCGTCGGGCGTCCCCGGCTGGCTCATGCCGATGATCGTCGCCATCGAGATCGTGTCCTTCATCTCGCGTCCGATCAGCCTCGCGGTTCGTCTCTTCGCCAACGTGCTGGCCGGTCACATCGCGCTCAAGATCTTCGCAGGCTTCGTCCCGGCGCTGCTCGCCGCCGGAGCTTGGGGCGCGATCTCGCCGCTGCCCCTGGCCCTCAGCGTCGCCGTCACGGCCCTCGAGTTCCTCGTCGCCGGTCTGCAGGCCTACGTCTTCGCGACGCTCGCCTCGATCTATCTCAGCGACGCCCTGCATCCCGGCCACTGAGCCGGGTCATCCCGGCCGACGGCCGGGACACCCCCTTCCGTCCCCGGTTCGCGATCGCGGCCGGATTTCTCTCCACGCAACGACGACACGGACACCAGGAGCAATTTGATGGATCCCTTAGCTGCCAAGTACATCGGTGCCGGCCTCGCCTGTCTCGGTATGGCGGGCGCCGCCATCGGCCTCGGCAACCTCTTCGGCCAGTTCTACGCCGGCGCGCTCCGCAACCCGTCGGCCGCCGACGGCCAGCGCGGCAACCTGCTCCTCGGCTTCGCCCTCACGGAAGCGCTCGGCATCTTCTCGCTGCTCGTCGCGCTGCTGCTCCTGTTCGCCGTCTAAGACACGCTCGTCGTCTCGGATCTCGAACCGATACCGGACCGGACGCCGCCTCCCGACGGGATGGCACGCGCGTCCGGTCCCCATTCCTTGAATTTACGCGAAGGACGTCATGGCTCAGCCGGCCCATTCGACCGCAACGCATGAAGGCTTCGCCGCGACGCCGGCCGCCGAGCACGGCGGCGGCTTCCCGCCCTTCGAGAGCCACACCTTCGCGTCCCAGCTCATCTGGCTCGCCCTCGCCTTCGGGCTGCTCTACTACCTGATGGACAAGATCGCGCTGCCGCGCATCCAGGCCATCCTGCACGACCGCGCCGTGCGCCTGTCCGGCGATCTCGACGAGGCACAGCGCCTCAAGGCCGAGGCGGATGCCGCCGGAGCCGCCTACGAGAAGTCGCTGAGCGATGCGCAGGCCAAGGCGCAGGCCATCGCCCTCGAGACCCGCACGGCCCTCACGCAGGAGGCCGAGACCAAGCGCAAGGCGCTCGAGGCCGAGCTGAACGCCCGCATCGCCGCGTCCGAGGCGACCCTTCGCACCCGCACCGTCGAGGCCATGGGCAACGTCCGCGGCATCGCCGGCGAGACGGCTTCGGCCATCGTCGAGCGCCTAACGGGCCGTAGCCCCGACGAGGCCGCCCTTTCCAAGGCCCTCGACAGCGTCTCCTTCCCGCACTGAGGCGGACGCCAAACCACACCTGACCGGTAGGACCCGAGGGGCGAAGACCCCGCCGGGATCGCCGGACACCATCGAGTTGGGACGACGAGCATGTTGTTGGAAGCCGAATTCTGGGTCGCAGTCGCCTTCGTCCTGTTCATGGCCGTGGTCTGGAAGGTCGGTGGCTTCGACCAGATCACCAAGGGACTCGATGGTCGCGCCAAGCGCGTCCGCCACGAGCTCGACGAGGCCCGTCGGCTCCGTGAGGAGGCCGCCGGCGTCCTCGCCGATTACAAGAAGCGCCGCGTCGAGGCCGAGCGCGAGGCCGAGGCCATCGTGGCCTCCGCCCGCGACGAGGCCCAGCGCATCGCCGACGAGGGGCATGCCCGCCTGAACGATTTCATCGCCCGCCGCACCAAGTCGGCGGAGACCAAGATCGCGCAGGCCGAGGTCCAGGCGACAGCCCAGGTTCGGGCCGCTGCCGCCGACGCGGCGGTGAAGGTCTCCGAGGTCATCCTGCGCGAGCGCATGCAGGGCGAGACGGCCGAAGGTCTCGTGCGCCAGAGCCTCGGCGAGGTTCGGACCCGCCTGCAGGCCTGATCCCTCGCACTGCGACACCAGGGAGAGCCGCCGCAAGGCGGCTTTTTCGTTTTCGGAGCCGTCTCGCGCCGGTGGCGTGCTAGAAGGCCGCCCCGATCGCGCCGGCGCCATGCCGCAGCGGAGTTTCGATGCAGCCGATCATCTCGATCCAGAACCTGTCCAAGGTCTATGCGTCGGGCCTCAAGGCCCTCGACGGCATCAACCTCGACATCGCCGAGGGCGAGATCTTCGCGCTTCTCGGTCCGAACGGGGCCGGCAAGACGACGCTGATCAGCATCGTGTGCGGCATCGTCACGGCAAGCGCCGGCCGCATCCTCGCGGGCGGGCACGACATTGCCCAGAACTACCGCCAGGCCCGTCGCATGATCGGCCTCGTGCCGCAGGAGCTCACCACCGACGCCTTCGAGACGGTGTGGGCGACGACGAGCTTCAGCCGTGGTCTCTACGGCCTCAAGCCGGATCCGGCACATATCGAGCGTGTGCTGCGCGACCTCTCCCTGTGGGAGAAGCGTGACGCGCGGATCATGACCCTGTCGGGCGGGATGAAGCGGCGGGTGCTCATCGCCAAGGCCCTGAGCCATGAGCCCCGCATCCTCTTCCTCGACGAGCCCACCGCCGGCGTCGACGTGGAACTGCGCCGCGACATGTGGCGCCTCGTGCGCTCGCTGCGCGACACGGGCGTCACCATCATCCTGACCACGCACTACATCGACGAGGCGGAGGAGATGGCCGATCGCATCGGTGTCATCCGCAAGGGTGAGATCATCCTGGTCGAGGAAAAGGCCGAGCTGATGCGCAAGCTCGGGAAGAAGCAGATGACGCTGAACCTGCAGGAGCCGCTCGCCGCCCTGCCCCCGGCGCTGGCACGGCACGATCTCAACCTCAAGCCCGGCGGACAGGATCTGGTCTACACCTACGACACCAAGGGCGAGCGCACCGGGATCACGGCGCTGCTGGCCGACCTCGCCGCTGCCGGCATCCGCTTCCGCGACCTCCAGACCAGCCAGTCCTCGCTGGAGGAAATCTTCGTCGACCTCGTGAAGGAACGCGCATGAACTGGTACGCGGTCCGCGCCATCTACGGCTTCGAGATGGCACGCTTTTGGCGCACGGCGCTCCAGAGCATCGTGGCGCCGGTCATCGCCACCTCCCTCTACTTCGTGGTCTTCGGGGCGGCCATCGGCTCCCGGGTCGCCTCGGTGGAAGGGGTCGCCTACGGCGCCTTCATCGTGCCCGGGCTGATGATGCTCTCCCTCCTGACGCAGAGCATCGCCAATGCCTCGTTCGGCATCTACTTTCCGCGCTTCGCCGGCACGATCTACGAGATTCTGTCCGCTCCGGTCTCACCCCTCGAGATCGTGCTCGGCTATGTCGGCGCGGCCGCTTCGAAGTCGATCCTCATCGGTCTGATCATCCTGGCCACCGCGGCCCTGTTCGTGCCCCTGCGGATCGAGCATCCCTTCGTGATGGTGCTGTTCCTGCTGCTGACGGCGGTCACCTTCAGCCTGTTCGGCTTCCTGATCGGCCTTTGGGCCGACGGTTTCGAGAAGCTGCAGCTCGTGCCCCTTCTCATCGTGACGCCGCTGACCTTCCTCGGCGGCAGCTTCTACGCCATCGAGATGCTGCCGCCGTTCTGGCGTGCGGTGAGCCTCGCCAACCCGGTGGTCTACCTGATCAGCGGCTTTCGCTGGGCCTTCTTCGGCACCTCGGATGTCGGCGTCGGAATCAGCCTCACCATGGCGTTGGTGTTCCTGGTCCTGTGTCTCGCCGGCGTGACCTGGATCTTCCGGACCGGCTACCGCCTGAAGAGCTGAGGCGCAGGGTTGCGCCCTCAGGGGCGCCTGGCCAGGAAGTCGAGGACACCGGTCCGATGCGTGCGGTCGCCCACCGCCGTGCTGTGGTCGCGGTTCTGCAGCTCGAGGGCCGTGCCGTTCGGGAACAGGGTCGCCAGCGCCGGACCCGAGCCCGAGACGGTGTCGAGGGTGCCGGTCGTCACCAGGGTCGGTGCTCTGATCTCGGCGACCTCGGCGCGCGACAGGGCCTGGCGCGAACCGCGCATACAGGCGGCCAAGGCCCGCAGGTCGCTCCTCGTCTGCTCGGCAAAGGTCCGGAACGCGGCGGCCGTCGGGTTCGGGGCCGGTGCGCCGGGCTCCGCTTCCAGGGCCTCGGCGATCCCGTCCGGCAGGCCCTTGCCCTCCACGAGGTGCAGGCCGAGGCCGCCGAGCAGCAGCGAGCGGACGCGCTCCGGCGCATCGAGGGCGAGGAAGGCGGCGATGCGCGCGCCCATCGAGTAGCCCATGATGTCGGCCTTGCGGATTTCGAGATGGTCGAGCAGGCGCCGCGCATCCTGGGCCATCAGATCCGCGCCATAGAGCTCCGGGTCATAGAGCTTCTGGCTCTCGCCATGTCCCCGGTTGTCGAGCGCGATCGTGCGGTAGCCGGCCTGGGTCAGTGTCCGGACCCAGAGCGTGTTGACCCAGTTCACCGCATGATTCGAGGCGAAGCCGTGGATCAGCAGAACCGGGTCGCCCGACCCGCCCACGGCCGGGACGTCGATATAGGCGAGGGAAACACCGTCGGAATCGAAGCGCTGCATGGTCTCGGGCCTTATCGGTCGGGGCATGGTTCCGCCTCCTTGAACCGCTGCGCGCGCGGACGGAAGCCCCCCGATGACGGCAGGCCGCAAATGAAAGCGGCGGCAGGGTGCCCTGCCGCCGCGTTTCGTCGAACCGGATCGTTTCGATCGGATCAGAAGGTGATGCCGGTCTCCAGCATGTAGCGCTCCTGCGAAGTCTTCAGGCCGCTGCGGCCGAAGCCGAGGCCGGGCGTGACGTCGTAGAGCTGCACGGTCGAGAACTCGCCGCGGACGAAGTAGCGATCGAAGGTGAAGGTCGGGGTCACCGTGAAGGAGAAGGCCGAGCTGCCGGCGCCGTAAAGCACCGAGGTCTGGCCGAACGGATTGTTGCGATTGCCGCTCTGGCTGATGTACTCGACGCGCCCCGCGAGAGCGAAGTTGTCCGTGAAGGCGTAGCTGGCGAGGAGGGCGCCGCCGATGGTTTCGGCCCCGGCGAGACCGAGGACGGCGTTCTGCTCCACGTTGGTGTACTGGACGTACGGCGTCACGATCCACGGACCGTCCGCGTAGGTGTAGTTGGCGCTGATGATGCTGCTGTTCTGGAGCGAGACCGGCGTGGCGTACTGGAAGCGGAGGCCGCGACGACCGAACGGGTCTGCGAAGTCGAAGTTGGTGTAGCTGGAGAAGTGCGTGCCGCCGTTGATGCCCACCGTGTTGGCGGCGTCGATCTTGTAGGTGATCGCACCCGTGACCCAGTTGATCTCGCCGGAATAGAAGCCATCGGTCGCGGCGAACGAGGCGGCCCACGGACCATCCGAGTAGTTCACCTGCACGCCCTGGTTGATCACGTTCTCCTGGCCGAAGAGAAGGCCGCGCGAGATGTTCAGGTTCTGGAAGGTGAAGGGCAGTTCGGAGCCGATGAGGGTCGGCATCCGGCCGCCCTGGATCGACCAGTTGTCGTTGATCACGTACTTGCCGAACACGATCGGCGCGGGGGAATACAGCAGATCCGTCTGGTCGAACGTACCGTAGATCGGCAGGCCGAGGCCGGGGATCGAGTAGGCGCCGAAGGCGGCGTAGAACTGGAACGGACCGTCGGCCTTCTGGATGAAGCCCATCAGGTTCGAGACGTCCACGCGTCCGGCCCGGTCACTCGGCAGCGGAGCGGGGGAGAACGTGTACTGGTTGGGCTGGGTGTAGAAGTAGCCCGTCACCGCACCGCCGACATAGATGTCGCCGAAGGCGCCGAGCGTCAGGCAGGATGGGTTCGGGTTCTGCTTGATGACGCCGCCATAGGCCGGGAAGGTGATCTCGGCCTTGCACGGCGCGGGCGGGGCGGGCACCGCGAGCACCTTCGCCGGCAAGTCGGCCGCAAAGGCGCAGACCGATGACATCAGGACGGCCGAAAGGGCGAGGAGCGAGCGGTGCATGGCGATGGGAACTCTGCGAGAGAATCTGCGTTAGGGCGACGTTCTCAAAGGTTCCCTGTTACGGCAAAGCTATCCTTTGTGCAGACGCCTATTTTTCGGGCAAACTAGGCCGCGCGGACTGGGTTTCGGTCGCGGTGTTGCCACAATGGAACAGGTCTGAGCACCAAACGCGACGGCGAAGATTTGCGCCAGCTTCCCAGGTGCCATGACGGATCGATCGCATCTGCGATCCACGGCGATGGTCCCGAGGCGTCTGCCGCGCGGATCGGCTCGGGATCCCGCCTGCCTTTCCGTCCGCCCGCGAGACCGTCGCTTGCCGCCGCGCCCGCGCGCTGGCATCAGCACGCACGATGAAAGACACGCAGCCCTACGGCACCTACGCTCCCACTGGCCTCGTCGCGCGGATCGCTCGGCAGACGGGCCGGATCTCGTACGCGAGCTGGGCAGGCCGACGCGTCGCCCTGTTCCTGCGCCGGGTGGCGATCGGGCTGCTGCGCGGTGCGCCCCTCGACGTCGAGCGCTACGGCGCCCGCATGCGGCTCTACCCCTACAACAACAACTGCGAGAAGAAGGTGCTCTTCACGCCGCAGTTCTTCGATCCGGAGGAGCGCGAACTCCTCCGGGCGAAGCTGCAGCCCGGCTGCACCTTCCTGGATATCGGCGCGAATATCGGCGCCTACGCGCTGTTCGTGGCGGCCTTCGCGGGGCCGCGCGCCCGCATCCTCGCCGTCGAGCCGCAGCCGGACGTGTTCGACCGCCTGACCTACAACATCGGTCAGAACCCGTTCGGGACGGTCAAGGCGGTGGCCTGCGCGGTCGCCGACAAGGCCGGCGAGCTCACCCTGTTCGTCGACCCGCGCAACCGAGGCGAATCCAGCTTGAAGATCGTCGGGACGAACGAGGGCGCGCAGATCCGCGTGCCCGCCGTGCCCCTGCTCGATCTCGCTCGCGGAGAGGGCATCACCCGCATCGACGCGATGAAGCTCGATGTCGAGGGCGCGGAGGACCTGATCCTCGAACCCTTCCTGCGCGCCGCGCCCGCAAGCCTCCACCCGCGACTGCTGATCGTCGAGAACGGCACCGACCAGTGGCAGATCGACCTGCCCGCCTTGCTCGAGCAGCACGGCTATCACCGGATCGCCCGGACCCGCCTCAACCTGATCTTCGAGCGGGCCGACTGAGGGGTCCGATCGGTCCTCCCGGGAGGCGCGCCCTAGAGCACCGGAATGGCATCCGCCACGGTGATCCCGGCAGGGTCGATGCGGCAGCGATGGGCGTGCACCACGACGCCGGCGGCCCGAGCCGTCTGAAGCGCCCGGTCGAAGGCGGGATCGAGGTCCCGGGCGGCGTCGAAGCGATCCGCCCACATCTGCACCACGATGATGACCATGGCCCGTCCCCCGGCCTCGACGACGGCCGCGAGGTCCATCATGTGACGGGCGCTGCGGGCGGCGACGCAATCCGGGAATTCCGCGAGGCCGGGCCGGCGCATCAGGTGGCAGTTCTTCACCTCGACATGGCAGGGGGGCACCCCCTCCCCCGTGGCGAGGAAATCGACGCGGCTGGCCTGGGCGTAGCGGACTTCGGGGCGCAGGTTCGTGTAGCCGGCGAGGGACGGCAGGCCGCCGGCGGCGAAGGCCTCCGCCACCAGGGCGTTCGGCCGCATCGTGTTGATCCCGACCCATTGCCGGCCGCCGGGCAGGTCCGCGTCCACCAATTCCCATGAGAAGGGCAGCTTGCGCGTCGGGCTGCGGACGTCGGACAGCAGGGCGCGCGCGCCCGGCACGGCAAGTCCCAGCATCGCCCCCGGATTGGGACAATGGGCCGTGATCAGGGATCCATCGGCAAGCTGCAGATCGGCGAGAAAGCGCTTGTAGCGCCGCACCAGGCGCGCCTCGATCAGGGGCGAAGGGAAGCGCATCGCAGGTCCGGGGTGAGAAACAGGTTGATGCAGGTTCCCGTCGGCGGGGAATCAGGCCGTGGTGAGGCGCCCGGGCTGGTCAGTGCTGACCGGATGCGACAGACTTCGCGGGGCGCGCCCGGGTCGATGACCGGGAAAGCCGTTGTCCGTCCGCGAGGCCGCCATGTTTAATGTGTTCGATCTCCTTCAGGCGCAGGGGGGCGCCAGCGCGCAGGGTTTCGGACGGCAGTTCGGCTTGTCGCCGGAGCAGAGCCTGCGCGCGATGCAAGCCCTGCTCCCGGCCCTGACGATGGGGCTGCAGCGGAACGTCGCCCAGGATCCGACCGGCTTCGCGCACCTCTTCAACCTCGTTGGGCCTGCCGCGTCGAAGGCGTCGAGCGCCACGCCCCAGATGGACATGCTGGTCCAGCAACTCTTCGGCTCGCCCCACCTGAGCCAGGCGGTTCTGCAACAGGCCGCCACCGTCAGCGGCGTCGCGATGCCGGCCCTGAAGCAGATGCTGCCGATCATGGCGGGCATGGTGGTGGCGGGGATCGTCCACGTCATGATCAACCAGGCGCCCGCCGCAGCGCCGGCGCCGCGCGCCGAGGCGAACCCTTTCGGCTTCCCGCCCAATGCCTGGTCGGAGATGATGCAGGCGTTCCTGAAATCCGGCGGCAGTGCCCCGGAGCCCGCGGCGCCCGCGCCTCAGGCCCGGCCGCGTCCGGCGCGGCTCGCGGCCTCGCCCCGGCCCGAACCGGCCGCGCTGGACACGTCCTCCGCGGAAGCGCCCTTCGACATGATGCAGCAGATGTTTCAGGCGGGCCTGGAGGTACAACAGGAGAACGCCCGCGCGATGCAGCGCCTGTTCGATACCTTCTGGCACGATCCCCGCGACCCGACTGAGACGGGCGGCCACGGGCCCGGCGATCGGCCCAAGACAGGAGGCACCGGGCAGCGCTAGCCGAAGAAGGCATGTGCGGAGACGCGGGCAATCGACTGACCCGAGGCGTTGCTGTCGAACTCAGCACCGCGTTCCACAATCCCCATCGCGCCATTGGGTTGGGCAAGGTGCCTCTAGACAGGAACCCTTGCAGAACACTTACGGAACGTTTAACGTGTTCGTGGTTTGTTTCTGGTGCCGCCCGCCGCGATCCGTGGCCCTAACGAAGAGTGCCCCGCATGTTGACGCGTAAGCAGCTGGACCTGCTCCAGTTCATCCAGCTCCGGATGCGCGAGAGCGGCGTTCCCCCGTCGTTCGACGAGATGAAGGACGCTCTCGACCTGAAGTCGAAGTCGGGCATTCACCGCCTGATCACGGCCCTTGAGGAGCGCGGCTTTCTGCGCCGGCTGCCCAACCGGGCGCGGGCGATCGAGGTGATCCGGATGCCGGAGAGCCTGGGCGGGAACGCGGGTGCCCCGCGCACCGCACCGGCCCCCGAGGTTCGACGCTTCACGCCGAGCGTGGTCGAAGGCGGGAAAGGCAAGGGCCTGCCGGCCGGCGCATCGGTGTCCCGCCTGCCGACCACGCAAGCCACCGACGAGAGCGGTCGGGCGGTGACCATCCCGGTGATGGGTCGAATCGCGGCGGGTACGCCCATCTCGGCCATCCAGGAACAGAGCCATTCGGTGACGATGTCACCCGATTTCCTGGCCGGTGGCGAGCATTACGCCCTGGAGGTGCGCGGTGATTCGATGGTCGATGCCGGCATCCTCGACGGCGACCTGGTCGTGATCCGCAAGCAGGATACGGCCAATACGGGCGACATCATCGTGGCGCTCATCGACGACGAGGAAGCCACGCTGAAGCGCCTGCGCCGGCGCGGCTCGTCCATCGCCCTGGAAGCGGCGAACCCGGCCTATGAGACGCGGGTCCTCGGCCCGGATCGGGTGCAGATCCAGGGACGGCTCGTCAGCCTCGTGCGCCGCTACTGAGGGATTTCTCTGTTCGGTTGGTCACCGGCAGGATCCAACGGATCGTCGGTGCGCTCGGGGATCTCCGGTAGAGCCGTCGCCGACGGTGGCGACGGTTGCGGGTGTGGTCCCGTCTGTTCCGACGGCGGCGGTGGCGGGGTTGCACGCCATGGCACGACGTCGCCGGGATGCTTCGCGGTGACGAGGGTCGGCCCATCGCGGGTGAGGCGGATGGCGGTTGCGCCGTGCGATCCCAGGAAATCCCGGTCGACGACGATCGGCGCGGCACAGCCTGCGGGTGCGGATTGCCGGGTGATCAAGATCGTGGCCCGGGCGCAGTCCTCCCCGAGGGCGCGCTTGTCGGTGATCAACGCGAGCACGCGGCCGTCCGGTGTGGTCAGGGTACAACCCAGGCCATCGCAGCGTGAGCCCTGATACCCCGTGATGTCCTGCACCCTTCGGTCGTCGCCATCGGCCTTGAGCCATTGCGCCAGCACGAAGGGGGGCGGCCGTCCAAGGGTGGCGAGGCGCCCGTTGCGCTCGCGGACGGCTGCGCCTGCCCCCTCACGATCGATGTAGATGTCGTAGCGGTCCGGGGCGGCGGCACAGGCGAGGCCGATCGCTGCCGGGATGAGGCCGAGCCAGCGCAGCGAAGAGGCCGGAAGCGTCAGGACGATCAGGGCCACCGCCAGAAGGCCGAGGGCGCCCGTGCCGAAGGCCGGGACCACCACGACGGCGTGTCCGAAGCCCGCAATCCAGGTGGAGATGGCGAGCATCCCCCGCACCGCGAGGCCCATCGCCCACCAGACCGGCTGATCCAGTGCGAACGGATAGGCCAGGATCCCGAGAACCGCCGACGGCATCACCGCCAGGGAGACCAGCGGCAGGGTGAGCGCATTGCCCACTAGCCCGAAGGGCTGCACCGTCTGAAAGTGATAGGTGGCGAAGGGCGCGGCGGCGATCTGGGCCACGAGGGTCGTCGCCAGGGTGCCGATGACCGCGGTGGTCACCAGGGCGAAGATCCGGGGGAGCGGGCCGGCCCCATCGCGCTGCAGCGCGCGTCCCGCGATCAGCGGCGCGCAGGCGATCAGGCCGGCGACCGCCCCGAACGACATCTGGAAGCTCGGGCCGAGGAGGCCGTCCGGCTCGCGGGCCAGGGCGATCAGGGCGGCAATGGCCAGGTTGCGCATGCTGAGCGCCGGGCGGTCGACCAGGATCGCGCCGAGCATCACGAGGGTCATGATCAGCGAACGCTCGGCCGCGATGTCCCAGCCGGAGAAGACGCAGTAGGCCGTGACGCCCACCATGGCGACGGCGGCGGCGATCTTCTTGATCGGCCAGTGCAAAGCCGCGAACGGAACGACGGCCAGGAGTGCCCGCACCAGCCAGAACACCACGCCGGCCGCCAGGACCATGTGGAGGCCCGAGATCGACACGACGTGGTAGATGCCGGCGGCGCGGAGGATGTCGTTGGTCTCCGGGCTGATCAGGCCGCGCTTGCCCGTCACCAGGGCCGCGGCCACCGCCCCGGCCTGGCCTCCGTTGGCGTCGGTGATACGTCGCGTCAGGGCGTTTCGGGCCGCATCCACGGCCGCAGCGAGGCGAACCTGCCAGTCCGCCGGCTCGGCTGACGGCCGCAACGCGACCTTGCCGACGAGGGAGCCCACCGCGCCGATCTCACGGAAGAAGGCATCCCGGGCGAAGTCGTAGCCTCCGGGGCGGGCGGCCTCCGGCGGCGGAAGCAGGCGTGCGGTCGCGGCGATGCGGTCGCCCGGCTTCAGGGTGTTCGCCTTGCGATAGGACACGCGCACCCGGACCGGGCGGACCTGGGCGCCGAGGGTGCCGAAACTCTCGACGCGGATGATCAGGCGTGCCCCCTGCTCCCGCTCGTCCAAGCCCTCGATGGTGCCCACCAGCGGACCGATCGTGGTGCGGGCGAGGATCGGCCCGTCGACCCAGCGGACCCGCGCCGCGGCGGCGGCGAAGCCGAGGAGCGCGGCCATCGCGGCGAGCACCAGGGCCAGACCGAACGGGCGCGCGACGAGGAACGGCGTCGTCGCGGCGAGCAGCGCTGCGGCTGCGAGGGGCGCCAGGAGCGACGGTGTCCCCTGTGTCCCGAGAAAGTACATGAGGATGCCGCCTCCGAAGGCGACGGCGAGCCAGGGGAACAGCCGACGCTGCTCGATCTCCCGGCGCCAGCCCGCGCGGAACCAGTCCAGGATCAGCCCGGCGCCGGGTCGACGCGCCGCGAGGTGGCGCGTGATACGCCCCATCGCCGCCGCCGCACGCGCCTGCGCCATCGCGAAAACCTCCGGGCGTGCGTCCCGGACCGAAAGCGGGCGAGGCGCCCTGCGATCTTAGGAACAGGACGATTTCTTAACGCGTGCCCGCGCGCATGCTACACGCGCGGTTCCGGGCCGGTCGATCCGCTTCTCGCCCGTATCACGAGCCATTCAAGTCCAGATTGATGTCGTCAGCCGTCGTCACGCGTTTCGCGCCCTCGCCAACGGGCTACCTCCACATCGGCGGGGCTCGCACGGCCCTGTTCAACTGGCTCTATGCCCGCCGTTTCGGCGGCCGCATGCTGCTGCGCATCGAGGACACCGATCGTGAGCGCTCGACGCAGGGCGCCATCGACGCGATCCTAGACGGTATGCGCTGGCTCGGGCTCGATTGGGACGGCGATGTCATCTACCAATACGCCCGGGCCGCCCGTCACCGCGAAGCCGCCGAGGGCCTGCTGGCCTCCGGGAACGCCTATCGCTGCTACGCGACGCCGGAGGAACTGACGGCGATGCGCGAGGCCGCACGGGCGGAGGGCCGTCCCCTGCGCTACGACGGCCGCTGGCGCGACCGCGACCCGTCCGAGGCGCCCGCCGGCGTGAAGCCCGTGATTCGCCTGCGCGCGCCGACCAGCGGCGAGACCGTGGTGGAGGACGGCGTCCAGGGACGGGTCGTCTGGCAGAACAAGGATCTCGACGACCTCGTCCTGCTGCGCTCGGACGGCAACCCGACCTACATGCTCGCCGTCGTGGTGGACGACCACGACATGGGCGTCACCCAGGTCATCCGCGGCGACGACCACCTCACCAACGCGGCGCGCCAGCGCCAGATCTACGATGCCCTCGGCTGGGAGGCGCCCGCCATGGCGCATATCCCGCTGATCCACGGTGCGGACGGCGCCAAGCTGTCGAAGCGCCATGGCGCCCTCGGCGTCGACGCCTACCGCGACCTCGGCTACCTGCCGAGCGCCCTGCGCAACTACCTCGTACGCCTGGGCTGGAGCCACGGGGACCAGGAGGTGTTCTCCACCGAGGAGATGATCGCCGCCTTCGACCTGAAGGCCATCGGGCGATCGCCGGCGCGCTTCGACTTCGCCAAGCTGGAGAACCTCAACGGCCTCTACATCCGCGGCGCGGCCGATGCAGACCTCGTCGCGGCCATCGACGACGTGTTGCCGGCGCTCGGTCCGGCCCGGGGGATCGCGGTGCCCATGAGCCCGGCCCTGCGCGAGACCCTCACCGCCGCGATGCCGGGCCTGAAGGAGCGGGCCAAGACCCTCGTCGAGCTGCTGGACAGCGCGTACTATCTCACCGCGGCCCGACCCCTGGTGCCCGACGAGAAAGCCAAGGGCTTGCTCGGCGACGAGGCCCGGACGCGCCTGGCCGCCCTCTTGCCGGCCCTCGCGGCGTTGCCCGACTGGACCGCCGCCGCCACCGAGGGCGTGGTCCGGCAGTTTGCCGAGACGAATGGCCTGAAGCTCGGCCAGATCGCGCAGCCTCTCCGGGCGGCGCTCACCGGCCGGGCCACCTCGCCGCCGGTCTTCGACGTGATGGCCGTGCTCGGCCGGGAGGAATGTCTCGGCCGACTCCGCGACCAGATCGACTGACACGCGCACGGCACCCATGGGGCGGTTCGTTTTCGCGTTTGGAGGGGAAGAATGACAAATCGGCCCGGATCTCGCTTCGACGTCGAGGTGAGCCGGGCCGTCGGTTGATGACGGTCCGCCGATCCGCTACCCCCATGCTCGTGTGAGCAAGTGCAGCATGCGCTGCGTTTGCACCCCGGACCCGGGTGGTCGATTGCATCGCCACGCGGGCCGACGCCGCCCCGCTGCCACGAAAGGGTCCAGGTCTCCATGAGCGCCTCCAGCACGATCACCGTGGGCGACAACCACGTCGAACTTCCGATCAAGACCGGCACCATCGGGCCGGACGTGATCGATATCGGCAAGCTCTACGCGAAGACGGGCAAGTTCACCTTCGATCCCGGCTTCACCTCTACCGCCTCCTGCGAGTCGAAGATCACCTACATCGACGGCGATGCGGGCATTCTCCTCTATCGGGGCTACCCCATCGAACAGATCGCCGAGCACGGCGACTTCCTCGAAACCTGCTACCTGATGCTGTTCGGCGAGCTGCCGACCCCGTCCCAGAAGGCGGATTTCGACTACCGCATCACGCGCCACACCATGGTGCATGATCAGATGAACCGGTTCTTCCAGGGGTTTCGCCGCGACGCGCACCCGATGGCCATCATGGTCGCCTGCGTCGGTGCCCTCTCGGCCTTCTATCACGACTCGACCGACATCTCGGACGACCAGCAGCGCATGGTCGCGTCGATGCGGATGATCGCCAAGATGCCCACCCTGGCGGCGATGGCCTACAAGTATTCGATCGGTCAGCCCTTCGTGTATCCGAAGAACGACCTCGACTACACCTCCAACTTCCTGCGGATGTGCTTCGCGGTTCCGTGCGAGGAGTTCAAGGTCAATCCGATCTTCGCCCGCGCGTTGGACCGGATCTTCATCCTGCACGCCGATCACGAGCAGAACGCCTCGACCTCGACCGTGCGTCTCGCGGGCTCCTCGGGTGCCAATCCCTTCGCCTGCATCGCGGCCGGTATCGCCTGCCTCTGGGGACCCGCCCATGGTGGCGCCAACGAAGCGGCCCTGAAGATGCTCGAGGAGATCGGGCATCCGGAGAACGTGGCCAAGTACGTGGCCAAGGCCAAGGACAAGAACGATCCCTTCCGCCTGATGGGTTTCGGCCACCGCGTCTACAAGAACTACGATCCGCGCGCGCGCATCATGCAGAAGACCACCCACGAGGTGCTGGGCCAGCTCGGGATCAAGGACGACCCGCTGCTCGAGGTCGCGGTGCAGCTGGAGCAGATCGCCCTCAAGGACGACTACTTCATCGAGAAGAAGCTGTATCCGAACATCGATTTCTACTCGGGCATCACCCTGAAGGCGATGGGCTTCCCGACGTCGATGTTCACGGTGCTGTTCGCCCTGGCCCGCACCACCGGCTGGATCGCCCAGTGGGCCGAGATGATCGAGGACCCGTCGCAGAAGATCGGCCGGCCGCGTCAGCTCTACATCGGCCCCGACAAGCGCGAATACACCCCGATCGATCAGCGCGCCTGATCGACGTCACGTCTCGCCGGACAGGCTCCGGCGAGGCGTTGGTTGTCCTCGACCGGCGAGGCCGGGGCGAACCGCGACCCGGACCGCCCTAATGCGGGCGGGCACGATCGACGATGGCGCGGGCGGCCGCGAAGGCCGCGTCGGCATCGAGGTCCGTGGTGTCGAGAATGACGGCATCGGTCGCCGCCTTCAGGGGCGCCGTGGAACGCTGCGCATCCCGTGCGTCGCGCGCGACGATATCGTCGAGAATGGCTCCCAGGCTCGCGGCTTCCCCGCGGCGCAGCAATTCGAGGTGCCGGCGCCGGGCGCGTTCCTCGGGAGCGGCCGTGATGAAGAGCTTCACCTGGGCGTTGGGGCAGACCACGGTCCCGATATCGCGTCCATCCAGCACCGCGCCGCTGGCGTCGCCGGCAAAGCGCTGCTGCCACGCCAGGAGCGCGGCCCGCACCGCGGGAACCGCCGAGATGCGCGAGGCTGCCTCGCCCATGGCGCGCTCGCGCAGGCGCGGATCGGCGAGCCGGTCCGCGATCAGGCTGGAGGCGGCCCGCGCCGCGGCCTGATGATCGTCGAGGCTGCGCCCCGAATCGATCACCGTCAGGGCGACCGCCCGGTAGAGCAGGCCGGTATCGAGGTGCGGCAGGCCGTAATGGGCGGCCAGGCGCTTGGCGAGTGTGCCCTTGCCCGAGGCGGCGGGGCCGTCGATCGCGATCACCATCGGCATCGCGCTCAGCCCTCGATCCGGCCGCCGAGGTCCTGCATCGTCGGCAGGAAGCTCGGGAAGCTCGTGGCGATCATCGCGCCGTCATCGACCGTGACCGGCTCCCGGGTGGCGAGGCCCATCACCAGGAACGCCATGGCGATCCGGTGATCGAGATGGGTTGCCACCGTGCCGCCGCCCCGTGCCGGTTCGCCGGTGCCGTGGACCACGAGATCGTCGCCCTCGACGACGTAGGCGACGCCGTTGGCGCTGAGGCCGTCCGCCACCGCCGCGAGACGGTCGGATTCCTTCACCCGCAGCTCGTGCAGGCCGCGCATCCGCGTGGTGCCCTCCGCGAAGGCGGCCGCGACGGCGAGCACCGGGTACTCGTCGATCATCGCCGGTGCGCGTTCCGGGGGGACGTCGACGCCCTTGAGGCGGCTTGCCCGCACGCGCAGGTCGGCGACGGTCTCACCGCCCTCCTCCCGCTCGCGCAGGCGCTCGATCTCGGCGCCCATCTCGATCAGGGTGGTGATGAGACCGATCCGCAGGGGGTTCATCATGACGCCTTCCAGCGTCACCTCGGAGCCCGGGACGATCAGCGCCGCGACCAGGGGGAAGGCCGCCGACGAGGGATCGGCCGGCACGACCACCTTGGTGCCCCGCAGCGTGGGCTGTCCCGTGAGCGTGATCGTCCGCCCGTGTCCGTCGGGGCCGTGCGGCGTCACCGTGACCTCGGCGCCGAACAGGCGCAGCATCCGCTCGGTATGGTCGCGGGTGGCCGCCGCCTCGATCACCGTCGTGGTCCCCGGGGCGTTCAGGGCGGCCAGCAGCACCGCCGACTTGATCTGCGCCGAGGCCACGGGCGTCTCGTAGGTGATGGGGATCGCCTCGCGGGGGCCGCGCAGGGTCAGGGGCACGCGGCCCCCCGCCTTCTCGCTCACCACCTCGGTCCCCATCCGCATCAGCGGATCCAGGATGCGGCGCATCGGCCGCTTGCGCAGGGAGGCATCGCCATCGAAGGTCGCGGTGACGGGCTGGCCGCCGACGACGCCCATCATCAGGCGCGAGCCGGTTCCGGCATTGCCGAAATCGAGCACATCCTCGGGATCGCTGAGACCGCCGATCCCGACGCCGCGCAGGCGCCAGCGCCCCTCGCCCACCCGCTCCACGTCGGCCCCGAGGGCCTTGGCGGCGGCCGCGGTGCGCAGGACGTCATCGCCCTCGAGAAGGCCCTCGATATTGGTCTCGCCGATGCTGAGCAATCCGAGAATCATCGCGCGGTGCGAGATGGACTTGTCCCCCGGAGGCCGCAGGCTGCCCTGGAGGGGCAGGCCCGCATGAGCGGTCAGGGGGTGTGGCGGGGAATCATGGGACACGGGCGTCGACTTTTCGGCTGGGCGCAGGGGCGCCTGCGGGCTGGGCAGGCGCGCCGATCAGGGCGCCGGTTAACATGCGTCGCCGCTGCCGTCATCCGATGGGCGTGCATCCCGGACGGTCCGGCCCCGAAAACGCCCGTGGACGGCCGAATACGGGCGCAGAACCTACGCAATCCGCAAGAGAATTTGACAGGAGCGTCCCACGCGACTAACGGGGCGCCTCTCCCAAAAGATCGCACGTACTAGAGGTTCGCCCGTGGCCAGACCGGAACTCGGCTTGAAGCGTCAATGCATGAGCTGCGGCGCCAAGTTCTACGACCTCGACAACGATCCGCCGACCTGCCCGAAATGCGGAACGATCTATCAGGTCGCGGCAGCGTCGAGCCGCGCCGCCCCGGCCCTCGCGGCCCGTGCCAGCGCCGTTCCGGCGGATGACGACGAGGATACGGACGCCGAGAAGGGCGGTCCGGAGATCGTGTCCCTCGACGAGGTCGAAGCCGCCGAGGATGACGCGGATACGACGACCGAGGACGTCGACGGCGACAGCAACGACGATACGGATGACACCTTCCTCGAGGAAGAGGACACCGGCGACGACGACGTGGCCGACCTGATCGACGGCGATATCGAGAACGACGAGGAAAGCTGACGCGCGCACGCCGCCTCCGCCCGCCGGCAAAAAAGTTTGCCGGCGGGGCACAAAGGGGGTTGAGGCCGCGGACAAGCCCCAGTACATGACCGCTATCGGCGGCGGGCGACGCGCCCGCCGACGAAGACCACACCGGGATTTCCAGATGTCCGGTGTGTTGAGAGTGGGGCCTTAGCTCAGCTGGGAGAGCGCTTCCATGGCATGGAAGAGGTCATCGGTTCGATCCCGTTAGGCTCCACCAACTCTCTCTCAGACGACGATCCCGCGCATTGCCGCCGCCGCTCGATGCATCCGCGTCGCGCGGTTTCGTGCGTTTGGCCCCTGCACGGCGAACGCCGCACGATCGGTGAGGAAATCGCCGGGGCCGCGAAATAGGGGTTGAGGCGGCGGCCCGATCCCAGTATGCCACCGCCATCGCCGGTGCGGCTCAGGCCTCACCGGTGCGGACGACCACCGCGGGGGATCCAGAAACCCGGGTGTTGAGAGTGGGGCCTTAGCTCAGCTGGGAGAGCGCTTCCATGGCATGGAAGAGGTCATCGGTTCGATCCCGTTA
>NZ_CEEDOX010000005.1:231862-278021 GCF_979256535.1 Methylobacterium sp. AC690
GGCTCCACCAAACTTCCCCGCGACGTCTTCCCCGCGACGTGCCCCGACATCGACGTAGACCTTTCCGCACGTGCTGCGTATGGCGGTGCGGTGTGCGCCCGTGCAGCGGCCACGACGGTGCGCGGTGCGGGTGAATTGGACGTGGTTCGGTGTTCATGGCGACGTCCCTCCCCGGCGACCCCGGCCCGACCCCTGCTGCGGCGACCCTCCTCGGAGACCTGTGTGACCGCCTCCGGGCCGGGCCGAGCGCCACGGCGGTTCTGGAGGACTGGTGCCGCGCCCGAGGGCTCGCCGAGGCACCAGGCCTCATCGCGCACCCCGTCGCGGCACCGGAGCGTCCGGCGAGCCCGGCGCAGCGGGAGCGCCTCGCCGTGCCGCGCGACGCGCTGGTGCGCTACCGCCGGGTCCGCCTGACCTGCGGCGCTCTCGTGCTGTCGGAGGCGGAGAACTGGTACGTCCCATCGCGCCTGACGCCCGCGATGAACCGGTTGCTGCAGACCAGCGAGGTGCCCTTCGGCCGCGTCGTGCACGACCTGTCGCCCACGCGCCGCAACCTGTCCCTGCGCCTCCTGCCTGCGGGGGACCGCCCGGACACCGCCGGGCTTGCCGAGCCGCTCTTCGCGATCGAGGCGCTCCTGCTGCGGGCGGATGGACAGCCTCTCTGTGAGGTCGGCGAGATCTATACCGGCGCCGTCCTGGCCCGTCCCTAAAGCGGCGCCGCCGCCGTCCTGGCCCGTCCCCGAGGCGCCGCCGCCGCCGTCCCTGGCCCGTCCCTGAGGCGGCGCCGCCGCCGTCCTGGCCCGTCCCCGAGGCGGCGCCGCCGCCACGGCCGACCGAAGGTCTGGCCAGTGCGGAAGGCGCAGGCTATGCCCCTCGCCCGATCAACGCGAAGGGCAAGGACTTCCCACATGGCGATCACCGGACGGGTGTTGCGGAGCGCAGGCTGCGGATGGGCGATCGCGCTTGTGCTGGGCGGCGCGGCCTCGGCCCAGCAGGGGCGGGACGCCACGGGGCTCTGGCTGACGGAGACCGGGGTTTCGAAGGTGCGGATCAGCCGCTGCGGCAACGGCTATTGCGGGACGCTGGCGAGCGTCGCGGGCCCGGGGCTCGACGCGAAGAACCCTGACCCGTCCCTGCGCTCCCGCAGCCTCGTCGGCGTGCAGATCATGAACACCCGCACCGCCGGCGCGAGCGGCTACGAGGGCACGCTCTACAATCCCAACGACGGCAAAACCTACGCCGGCACCCTGACGATCAAGGGGCCGGACATCGTCGAGGTCTCGGGCTGCGTGATGAGCGTGTTCTGTAAGAGCCAGACCTGGAAGCGCGTGAACTGAGCGCTTGCCGCCCCTCCGGACGGGGTGGAGGGGCGGGCTCGTGAGAATCAGGCTGTGAGCGCGGCGCGAATCGCGTCGATGGCCGCCTGGGCCCCCGCGCCCTCGGGGCCGCCGGCCTGGGCCATGTCGCGGCGCCCGCCGCCGCCCTTCCCGCCGAGATGCCCCGCACCGGCCCGGACCAGGGCCACGGCGTCGTAGCGCTCCGTCAGGTCCGGGGTGACGCCGACCACGAGGCCGGCCTTGCCGTCGGGGGCGACGCCCACGATCGCGACGATGCCGGAGCCCAGGCGGGTCTTGCCCTCGTCGGCGAGGCTCTTGAGGTCGCGCATCTCGACGCCCTCGACCACCCGGGCCATGACCTTCACGCCGGCAATCTCGGCGATGCCGTCGTCGCTGCCCGCGCCCGCGCCGCCCATGGCGATCTTCTTGCGCGCGTCGGTCAGGTCGCGCTCCAGCCGGCGGCGATCCTCGATCAGGGCCGCGAGGCGGTCCGGCACGTCCGCGGTGGCGGCCTTCAGCAGCCCGGCGATCTGGGCAAGCGTCCGGCTCTCGTCGGCGCGGTGGCGCCGCGCGGCGTCGGCGGTCAGGGCTTCGATGCGCCGCACGCCGGCACCGACCGCGCTCTCGGCCACCACCGAGACCTGGCCGATCTCGCCCGTGCGTCCGGCGTGGGTGCCGCCGCAGAGCTCCACCGAGAAGGCCTTGGAGCGCCCGCCCGCGCCCGCGACCGGCGCGCCCATGGAGACCACGCGGACCTCGTCGCCGTACTTCTCGCCGAACAGCGCGCGAGCGCCGGATTCGATCGCCTCGTCCACGGCCATCAGCTTGGTGACCACCGGCGTGTTCTGCAGCAACACGGCGTTGGCGATGTCCTCGACGGCGCGGATCTCGGCCTCGTCCATGGGCTTCGGGTGGCTGAAGTCGAAGCGCAGGCGATCGGGGGAGACGAGGGAGCCCTTCTGGGCGACGTGGTCGCCGAGCACCTGGCGCAGGGCCTCGTGCAGCAGGTGCGTCGCCGAGTGGTTGGCCCGGATCGCGGCGCGGCGGCCATGGTCGACGGCGAGCTCCACGGCCTGATTGAGCGACAGCGTGCCCTCGTCCACCGTGACGTGGTGGACGAAGAGCTCACCGAGCTTCTTCTCGGTGGCGGTGACCCGCGCCGTCAGGCCGGCCGCCGACAGGGTGCCGCTGTCGCCCACCTGCCCGCCGGACTCGCCGTAGAACGGGGTCTGGTTGACGAGGACGAGGCCGGTTTCCCCCGCCTTCAGGCTCTCGGTCTCGGCGCCGTCGCGCAGCAGGGCGGTGACGATGCCCTCGGCGCTCTCGGTCTCGTAGCCGAGGAACTCCGTGGCGCCGACGCGCTCCTTCAGGCCGTACCAGACCGTCTCGGTGGCGGCCTCGCCCGAGCCCGTCCAGGCGGCGCGGGCGGCCTTGCGCTGGCGCTCCATGGCCTGGCCGAAGGCGTCCGTGTCGACGCCGATGCCGCGCGCCTTCAGGGCGTCCTGGGTCAGGTCGAGGGGGAAGCCGTAGGTGTCGTAGAGGGTGAAGGCCGTCTCGCCCGAGAGGTTCTGGCCGCTGCTCAGGTCACGGCTCTCGGCGTCGAGGATCGCGAGGCCGCGCTCCAGGGTGCGGCGGAAGCGGGTCTCTTCCAGGCGCAGGGTCTCGCCGATGAGGCCCTCGGCGCGGGTCAATTCCGGATAGGCCTGGCCCATCTCGCGCAGGAGTGTCGGCACGAGGCGGTACATCATCGGCTCGCGCGAGCCGAGGAGCTCGGCGTGGCGCATGGCGCGGCGCATGATGCGGCGCAGGACGTAGCCGCGGCCCTCGTTGCCGGGCAGCACGCCGTCGGCCACGAGGAACGCGGCGGCGCGCAGGTGGTCGGCGATGACCCGGTAGGAGGCGACGTTGCCGGGCTCGGGCGGGCGACCGACCGCGTGGCTGACGGCGTCGATGAGGGCGCGGAACAGGTCGGTGTCGTAGTTGCTCTTCACCCCCTGAAGGATCGCCGCCATGCGCTCCAACCCCATGCCGGTGTCGATGGAGGGGCGCGGCAGGGCGAGGCGGTTGCCCGGCTCGACCTGCTCGTATTGCATGAACACGAGGTTCCAGAACTCGAGGAAGCGGTCGCCGTCCTCGTCGGGCGAACCGGGCGGACCGCCCTGGAGCGTCGGGCCCTGGTCGATGAAGATCTCGGAGCACGGGCCGCAGGGGCCGGTATCGCCCATCTGCCAGAAATTGTCGGAGGTGCCGATGCGGATGATGCGGTCGTCCGAGAAGCCCGCGATCTTGCGCCAGAGATCGGCGGCCTCATCGTCGTCGGCATAGACCGTCACCAGCAGCCGGTCCTTCGACAGGCCGAACTCCTTGGTGATCAGGTTCCAGGCCAGCTCGATCGCCCGCGGCTTGAAGTAGTCGCCGAAGGAGAAGTTGCCCAGCATCTCGAAGAAGGTGTGGTGCCGGGCGGTGTAGCCGACATTGTCGAGATCGTTGTGCTTGCCGCCGGCGCGGACGCATTTCTGCGCCGTGGTGGCCCGGTCGTAGGGCCGCTTCTCGACGCCCGTGAAGACGTTCTTGAACTGCACCATGCCGGCATTGGTGAACATCAGCGTCGGGTCGTTGCGCGGGACGAGCGACGAGGACGGCACCACTTCATGGCCCGCTGCCGCGAAGTAGTCGAGGAAGGTCGACCGGATCTCGTTGACGCCGCTCATCGCATCACAACTCTGTCGTAGGGTGCCGCCGGAGGCGGACGCGCCGGGCTGTCGGTCGCGCACGCATGCCGCGCGCGGAGCGCCCCGCCAGTTCGGAGTGTCCCGCGCTGGCGCACTCATAAGGAGCGTTCCGGCGCAAGTCACGGTCGTTTCGCTTTTGCGCACGGTCGAGCTAGGAACGCATCCCGCCCCTTCCCAATACGGACACCCGCGATGCCGGTCGAAATACGCCTTCTTGCCTGGTCCTGCCTGCTCGGTCTGGTCCACATCATCGCCGCCTCCGCGAGCGGCGTGCAGCAGCGGGGCGGCTTCGGCTGGGCCTCCGGCAACCGCGAGGGGCCGACGCCCACGGTGACGGGCGCCGCGAGCCGGCTCGAGAAGGCGTCGAAGAATTTCCTCGAGACCTTTCCGATCTTCGCCGCCCTCGTTCTCGCCTGCGTGGCGACGGGCCGGCACAACACGGCGGTGGTCCTCGGCGCCTACCTCTACTTCTTCGCCCGGCTGGTCTACCTGCCCGTCTACGGCTTCGGCATCCCGAAGGTCCGCTCCCTGATCTGGCTGGTCTCGATCGTCGGCATCCTGTTCGTGCTCTGGGGCCTGTTCATCAAGCTCCTGCCCTACACGCCCTGAGGGTTTTCGCGCCGGCGCGCCGCGAACCCCGGCCTTCGCCCTCCCCTTGCCGGCGCGCCCGGCAGGCGCATATCGTCGGGGCTCAACCGCCCCGATCATGCGGGCGGACTTCGGGAGACATCCATGCGATCGGTCCTCACCGCAACGCTGCTCGCCGGCTGCGCCGCGCTGGCGTTCACCGCCGGCGCCCTCGCGCAGGGGGCAGCCCCCGCCGAGACCAAGGCCAAGGCCGACGCCCTCGAGAAGCTCACGGGGATGCAGAGCACCGGCACCGCGGAAGCGCCGGAGATCCCGCAGACCGGCCGGCGCGCCGATGCCCTCCGCAAGACCCTGTCCAAGATCAAGCTGCCCGAGGGCTTCAAGATCGACCTCTACGCCGTGGTGCCGGATGCCCGCTCGATCGCGGTCGGGCCCAATGCCGGCGTGCTGTTCGTCGGGACGCGCAAGAGCAAGGTCTACACGGTGACGGACCGCGACAAGGATCGCGTGGCCGACGAGGTTCGCGCCTTCGCGGCCGGCATCGATTTCAAGATCCCCAACGGCGTCTGCTTCTCGAAGGACGGCGTCCTGACCATCGTCGAGCAGAACCGGGTCCTGTCCTTCCCGGCGGCGGAATTCTTCTACGAGAGCCCCGACGTCGCGGCCGGCGTGCTGGTGAAGCAGGGCGACCTGATCCCGGCCGCCGAGGAGAGCTACAATCACACCGCCCGGATGTGCCGGGTCGGCCCCGACGGCAAGACCTACATCTCCCTCGGCCAGCCCTATAACGTGCCTCCGGCGGCCAAGCGCGACCTCTACGCCAAGGCCGGCATCGGCGGCATCATCCGCATGGATGCCGACGGCAAGAACCGCGAGGTCTACGCCACCGGGATCCGCAACTCGGTGGGCATGGACTTCAACCCCGCCGACAAGGCGCTGTGGTTCACCGACAATCAGGTCGACGGCATGGGCGACGACATCCCGCCCGGCGAGCTGAATCGCATCGCCAAGGCCGGCGAGAACTTCGGCTTCCCGTGGTTCGGCGGCGGCCATGTCCGCACCGTCGAGTACAAGGACGAGACGCCGCCGAAGGACGTGGTGTTCCCGCAGGCCGAACTGCCGCCCCACGCGGCCGATCTCGGCATGACCTTCTACAACGGGCGCATGTTCCCCGACACCTACAAGGGCGGCATCTTCACCGCCGAGCACGGCTCCTGGAACCGGACCCAGCCGCTCGGGGCCCGGATCATGTTCGTGCCCGTCGACAAGGATGGAAAGGCCGGCGCGCCGAAGCCCTTCGCGGAGGGTTGGCTGACGCAGGACGGCGAGTATCTCGGCCGTCCGACCGATGTCGCGGTCCTCCTGGATGGCTCGCTCCTCGTCGCCGACGATACGGCGGGCGCGATCTACCGCATCTCCTACGAGGCCAAGTAGCCATGAAGCCCAGAAGCGCGCGGCCCAGCAGCGTGTGGTCGAGGAGCGTGCGGCCGGTCTCCCGAACGGCCCGGCCTGTCCGGGCGGTTCTCCTCGGCGTCCTGCCGATCCTGCTCCTGCCCACGGGGGCGTGGGCGGGGGACGCCAAGGCCGGCCGCAAGGCGGCGGTCGCCTGCCAGACCTGCCACGGCCTCGACGGAGTCTCGAAGCTTCCGGAGGCTCCGAACCTGTCGGGTCAGGTCGAGCCCTACCTCGTGAAGGCCCTTAAGGAATACCGGGACGGCACGCGGCGCAACGAGATCATGAACGTCGTGGCCAAGCCCCTCAGCGACAGCGAAATCGCGGATCTGGCAGCCTACTACGCGGCCATCCAGGTCGACGTTCTGCCTCCGGGCTGAATCGAGATGTCCTGAAGGCGGATGGGTCTCCTGAACGAAAAAGGCCGCCGGGCGACGTGCCCGGCGGCCTTTTACTGGTTCGGAGCGCCGCGCGACCCGGTCCCGGGCGCGCGAGCGAACCCCTCAGGCCTCACCCTCGTCGAGCTCGTCCTCGGTCGGCTTGGCGTTCTCGAGGATCTTCTCGGCCACGAGGCCGGAATTCTGGCGGATCGAGGCCTCGATCTTGTTCGCGATCTCCGGGTTGTCGCGCAGGAAGCCCTTCGAATTCTCGCGGCCCTGGCCGAGGCGCTGGCTGGCATAGGAGAACCAGGCGCCGGACTTCTCCACGATGCCGGCCTTGACGCCGAGGTCGATGAGCTCGCCGACCTTGGAGACGCCCTCGCCGAACATGATGTCGAACTCGACCTGCTTGAACGGCGGCGCGACCTTGTTCTTCACGACCTTGACGCGAACCTGGTTGCCGATGGCCTCGTCGCGATCCTTCAGGGTCGAGACGCGGCGGATGTCGAGGCGCACGGAGGCGTAGAACTTCAGCGCGTTGCCGCCCGTGGTGGTCTCCGGGCTGCCGTACATCACGCCGATCTTCATGCGGATCTGGTTGATGAAGATGACCATGCACTTCGAGCGCGAGATCGAGCCGGTCAGCTTGCGCAGGGCCTGGCTCATCAGGCGGGCCTGAAGGCCGGGCTGCGAATCGCCCATCTCGCCCTCGATCTCGGCGCGCGGCGTCAGGGCCGCCACCGAATCGACCACCAGCACGTCGATGGCACCCGAGCGCACCAGGGTGTCGGTGATCTCCAGGGCCTGCTCGCCCGTGTCGGGCTGCGAGATCAGGAGATCGTCGAGCTGCACGCCGAGCTTGCGCGCGTAGACCGGGTCGAGGGCATGCTCGGCGTCGACGAAGGCGCAGACGCCGCCCTTCTTCTGGGCCTCGGCGATGGTGTGCAGGGCGAGCGTGGTCTTGCCCGAGGATTCCGGACCGTAGATCTCGATCACGCGGCCGCGGGGCAGGCCGCCGACGCCGAGGGCGATGTCGAGGCCGAGCGACCCGGTGGAGACGACCTCCACCTCCTGGACCTTGTCGTTCTTGCCCAGGCGCATGATCGAGCCTTTGCCGAAGGCCCGCTCGATCTGCGACAGCGCGGCGTCGATCGCCTTCGCCTTGTCCTTGTCCACCATCGGGGATTCCACAACTTTCAGCGCGGGCTGGGCCATTCGTCGGCATCCTTATGCATGGGGGCGGTGCAAGGCTCAATGCGCCTCGGTTGCCGATTGTGTACCCGTTTTGTTCTCATTCGGCAAGGCCGACACCGGAGAATTCGCGCGTCGCGGGCCACGAATCCTCCGGTGTCGCGCCTCAGCGGGCGATGGTCTCCTTCACCGTCTCGACGAGCTGCTTCAGGCTGAAGGGCTTGGGCAGGAAGTTGAAATCCTCGCCGTCGGGCAGGTTCTTGCGGAAGGCGTCCTCGGCATAGCCCGAGACGAAGATGACCTTGAGGTCGGGGGATTGCTTGCGCAGCTCGCGCAGCAGGGTCGGCCCGTCCATCTCGGGCATCACCACGTCGGAGACGACGAGGTCGATGGTCTCGGTGGTCTCGGCGATGATCCGCAGGGCATCGAGTCCCGAGGCCGCTTCGAGCACGGTGTAGCCGCGGGCCGACAGGGCCCGGCTGTTGACGGCGCGCACCGGGTCCTCGTCCTCCACCAGCAGGATCACGCCCTGGCCGGTATGGTCCGGGGCCGGCTTGCGGGGGGCGGGCTTCTCGCCCTCCGCTCGCGGCCGGTCCGGGGCCCCCTTGAGCCGCGTGGCGGCGATGGCGGCGGTCGACTGCGCCGTCGCGGGCGGCAATGCGAGCTCCGGCTCGGGCGCAGGCTCGGCCGTCGGCACGTGGCGCGGGAAGTAGATCCGGAAGGCGGTGCCCTCCCCGACCGTGGAGCGCACGTCGATGGTGCCGCCGCTCTGCTTGACGATGCCGAACACCGTCGAGAGGCCGAGGCCCGTGCCCTTGCCGATCTCCTTGGTGGTGAAGAACGGCTCGAAGATCTTTTCCATGACGTCGGGCGGGATGCCCTGTCCGGTGTCCAGGACCTCGATCAGCACGTGGTCGCCGACCGGCATGCCGAGGCGGTTCTCGCTCGGAACCGCCTCGTCGACGACGTTGGCGGTGCGGATCAGCAGGCGGCCGCCCTCCGGCATCGCGTCGCGCGCGTTCACCGCGAGGTTCACGATCACCTGCTCGAACTGGTTCACGTCGGCCTTGATCGGCCAGATGTCGCGCCCGTGCTTCAGGTCGAGGTCCACCCGCTCGCCGAGCAGGCGCTTGAGCAGGAGCGTCAGGTCCGACAGGGCCTCGCCGACGCTCATCACCTCCGGGCGCAGGGTCTGGCGCCGCGAGAAGGCGAGCAGCTGGCGCACCAGGCTCGCGGCCCGGTTCGCGTTCTGCTTGATCTGCATGATGTCCTGGAAGGCCGGATCGGTCGGCCGATGGCTGGCCAGGAGCAGGTCCGAGTAGCCGATGATCGCCTGGAGCACGTTGTTGAAATCGTGGGCGATGCCGCCGGCGAGCTGGCCCACCGTGTCCATCTTCTGCGCCTGCGCCACCTGCTGCTCGAGCTGTCGCTGGGCGGTGGTGTCGAGGGCGTAGAGGATGACCCGCTCGCGATCGCTCTGCTCGGCCTCGTCCCCCCGGCCGCCGGTGGGCTCGCCGCCCGCCGGGCTCAGCCAGACGCGGGCCGACCGGTTGCCGGGACCCGAGAGCGCGATCTCGATGGGCTGCACTTCGACGAGGCCGGCGGCGGCCTTGCCCAGGGCCGCCTCGAGGCCGGCGCGATCGCGCTCGGCGATCGCATCCCACATGGTGGGCTCGCCCTGGAGGTCGTTGCGCCCGTCGGGCAGGGCCTGCCGCGGCAGCCCGCCGAACAGCCGGGCGAACGAGGCGTTGGCCCGGGCGATGTGGCCGCTCTGGTCGAGGGTCGCGATGGCGATGGGGCTGTTGTTCAGGAAGCGCGCGAGCCGCACCTCGGCGACGCGCTGCGGCTCGTCGCTCTCGGCCCCGGCCGAGCGGTTGAGCACGAAGGTGCGCGACGGGCCGGGCCGTCCGTCCTGGCCGAAGGCGACCCGGTGGTACAGGCGCGCCGGCAGCGGATGGCCGTTGCGGCGGCGCAGGTCGAGGTCGAAGCGATCGGTCCGGACCTCGCCCGGCAGGCCCTCGGAGGCGGTCAGGACGTCGGCGCCGGGGGCGATCTCGGGCAGGCGCAATCCGCCGGAGCCGACCGTCGCCAGGTCGTAGCCGAGCCAGGCCGCCAGGGTCGCGTTCATGTAGACGATCGCGCCGGTCGGATCGATCGAGAGGAAGCCGGCCGGAGCGTGGTCGAGATAGTCGATCGCGTGCTGCAGTTCCTGGAAGACGTTCTCCTGGCGCTCGCGCTCGTGGGTGATGTCGCTCACCGTCCAGAGGGTCGCGGGGCGGCGCGGCCGCTCGATCGGGCGCACGCTGATGCGGAACCAGGCGAAGGCGCGCTCGGCCGCGCTGCCCGGAGGCGGCGCCATCCGGATCTCCTCGGCATGCCCGAGGCCGTCGCGGGAGGCTTGGGCGAGGCGATAGACCGCCTCCGACACCTCCGGCGAGCCGACGAAGACCCGCTCCACCGGGCGCAGGCTGGCGAAGGTCTCGCCGCCGGCGATGCGCAGGTAAGATTCGTTGGCGTAGATCAGGCGCCCGCCCTCCTCGACCACGATCGCGCCCTCCGGCGCGGCGTCGACGATGGCCTTGGTGATGTCGTCCCGCGTGGTCTGTCCGGCGAACTGGATCGCCCCGATGGCGAGGGCGAAGAGGCAGAACACGCCCGCCATGGCGAGGAGCGCCAGCAGCCCGAGGATCAGCGGCTGCGCCTGCTCGCTCGCGACGAAGGACAGGCCCACGGCGGCGCCGACGAGCAGGCCTGCCAGCACGAGGAGCAGCCCGACGCGCCCGGGCCGCTCGGAACGATCGATCGCGTTCGACGCGGGCTTCCCGTGTCCGCTGAACTCAACCATCCGACGCCGACCCACCCCTGAAGCCCATCCGGTTAGCGCCTCGCTTTCGCTCGCAGCAAGGGCAAACCGGCGTATGTTGCCGAGAATTCTCACGAAAGAGGGTGCATAAAGCGTGGCGAGCGCAAGCGCCAATCGTCACGCGCGCCTCCTCAGGCGGCCCGCCGGCGCAGGCGCATCACGTAGCCGATGACTTCGGCCACGGCGCGGTAATGCTCCGCCGGGATTTCCGCGTCGATCTCCACGGTGGCGTGGAGGGCCCGCGCCAGGGGCGGGTTCTCGAGGATCGGGACGTCGTGCTCCTTGGCCACCGCACGGATCTTGAGCGCGAGCGAGTCGACGCCCTTGGCCACGCAGACGGGGGCCGTCATGCCGGCCTCGTAGCGCAGGGCGACCGCGTAGTGCGTCGGGTTGGTGACGATCACGGTGGCGGTGGGCACGGCGGCCATCATGCGCTTCTTCACGCGCTGGGCGCGGATCTGCTTCATGCGGCCCTTCACCTCGGGACTGCCCTCGCTCTCCTTGTGCTCCTGCTTCATCTCTTCCTTCGACATGCGCAGGCGCTGGCGCCAGCGGAAGCGCTGGTAGACGGCGTCGCCCAGCGCGATGGCGATGAAGACCGCGAGCATGCCCGCCATCATCTTCAGGGCCAGCGTCAGGATCGCGGCCAGGACGGCGCTCGGGTCGAGGCGGGTGAACACCTCCATCCGGTCGCGCTCGCCCCACAGGATGGTTCCGGCCACGACCCCGACCATGCCGAGCTTGGCCAGTCCCTTCACGAACTGGAACAGGGCCTCCATCCCGAAAACGCGCTTGACGCCGGCCATCGGCGAGACCCGGTCCCATTTCGGGCCGAGCGCTTCCGTGCTGAAGACGAACGGATGCTGGATGAGACCGGCGGCCAAGCCCGCGACCAGGACGAGACCCACTGGTATACAGAGGGCCTGGGCGCAGATGATCAGCGTGCGCACCCCCATCTCGGAATAGGCCTCCGGGTCGGCAGGGACCGCAGAGGCGTTCATCAGGAAGCCGCGCAGGCTCGCCACCAGGTCCTTGGCGATCATGCCCGAGGCCATCAGCAGCGCCATGGTGAAGGCGGCCAGGATGAAGAAGGTGTTGATCTCGGGGCTGTTCGGGACGTTGCCCTGCTCGATCGCCTTCTCGATCCGCCGCGGAGTCGGGTCTTCTGTCTTGTCTTCCGGATCGGAATCGTCCGCCACGGCTCAGAACTCCGCGCGGGGGCTCAGCGCCCGGCGAGGTCCGCCAGGTAGCGCCCGATATCGTCGAGGAAGACGCCCATCATCACGCCGAGGCTCCCCAGGAGCAGCAGCATGCCGATCAGCACCGAGGCCGGCACGGCCACGAAGAACACCTGCATCTGCGGCATCAGGCGCGCCAGCACGCCGAGCCCCACGTTGAACAGGATGCCGAAGGCGATGAACGGGGCCGAGATCTGGACGCCGAGGGCGAAGCCGCGCGCGATCGCCTTCAACGCGAGGCTCGCCGCCTCGCCCATGCCCGGGACGCCATCCGGCGGGAGCAGGACATAGCTGCGCCCGATCGCGTCGAGGGCGACGTGGTGCAGGTCGGTCGCCACGATCAGGGTGACGCCGAGAAGCGCCAGGAAGTTGCCGATCGCCGTCTGCTGCCCGCCCTGCGTCGGATCCACGGTCATGGCGTAGGAGAGCCCGAGTTGCTGCGAGATGATCATGCCGGCGGTCTGAAGCGCGGCGAGAACCATCCGCACCGTCAGGCCGAGCACCAGACCGACCAGCAGCTCGCCGATGAGCAGCGCGATCAGGCCCGGCCCCGCGATGGCGCCGCCCTGCATCGGCAGGAGTGGCCGTACCGTGGGAAACAAGATCAGGGAGAGCAGCAGCGCGAAGGCGAGGCGCAGCCGCGGCGAGACCAATTGTTCGCCCACGCCCGGCATCAGCATCACCAGGGTGCCGATGCGCGCGAAGGTGAGAAGAAAGGCCGCCGCGATGCCCGGCAGGAGGAGGTTCATGCCCTGTCATAGCAGGCTTCAGCCGCCGGACACGATGCGGGCCGCGATCCGAGCCATGTAGCTGCCGAGGGCATCGCCCATGAAGGGCAGCATCAAGAGGAGCGTCGCGAACACCGCCACGATCTTGGGCACGTAGATCAGGGTCTGCTCCTGGATCTGTGTCAGGGCCTGGAACAGAGAGACCACGAGGCCCACCACGAGGGCGACCAGCATGATCGGCCCCGCCACCTTGAGGAAGACGAAGATGCCGTCGCGGGCGACGTCGATGATGGCGAGACCGGTCATGGATGGGGTGTCATCTCGCGTCTGGGCGGAAGGCTTGGGTGGGCGCAGACAATTTTCGGGAAGGCGGAATTCTCGCGGACGGGGAAGGCGTCGGAGCGCGGAAGGAAGGTCTCGGACAGCGGTTCCGGGATCGGTGATCCGCAACCGCTCAGATCTGCATCCGCATGATTTCCTCGTAGGCCGAGATCACCCGGTCGCGGACGGCGACGAGGGTCTGGAGGGCGGTCTCGCTCTCGGCCACCGCCGTCACCACGTCGACGACGTTCGCCTTGCCGCCCGCGACGGCGAGCGCCTGGCTGTCGGCCTTGCGTCCCGCCTCGCCGACGTTGTCCAGGGTGGAAGTCAGGAGCGATGTGAAGTTCGACCCCGACGCGCCGGTAGCCGGTGCGATCTTCGGAGGACCCTTGGCGCCGATGTTCTGGATCGCCGCGTAGGCGCCGGCGGCGAAGGCGTTGCTGGTCATGACGGCGGACTTTCAGGCGGCGGAACGGCGGTCAGGCCTTGAGGATCTCGAGGGTCTTGGCGACCATGCGGCGGGTGGCGGTGACCATGTTGAGGTTGGCCTCGTAGGAGCGCTGGGCCTCGCGCATGTCCATGTTCTCGATCAGGCCGTTGACGTTGGGCATCGCCACCTCCCCCCTGGCGTTGGCGCTCGGATTGCCCGGGTCGTACTTGGTCCGGAAAGGCGAGGTATCGCGGCGCACCCGCCCTGCTTCGATCAGCGACGCGCCGGTCTCGCGGTCGACCTGCTGGGTGAAGGTTGGGATCTTGCGGCGGTAGGGCTGGCCGCCCACGGTGGTCGGCGCGGAATCCGCGTTGGCGATGTTCTCGGCGATGATCCGCATCCGGCTCGATTGAGCCTTCAGGCCCGAGGCGGCGGTGGTGAGGGATTTGAGGAAGTCCATGGCGCGCTCCGTGAGTCGTTGAAGGGCCGCTCAGCGCTTGCCGATGGCGATTTTGATGGTGTCGAGGCTCTTCTGGTAGAGCGACGCGGCCATCTGATAATCCGCCTGGTTGTCGCCGGCCTTCATCATCTCCTCCTCGAGATTGACGCCGTTTCCGCTGGGACGGATCTCGAACCCCTTCACGCGACGCGGATCGGCTCCGGGGGCGTCCGGGCCTCCACCGAGGGCGATGTGGGACACGTTGGTCACCGCGAGGCTGCTGCTCGTCGTGGCACCCTGCGGCTGCGACAGGACGGGACCGGACCGTCCGAGGTCGGGGCTGGCGAGGTCCCGCGGCTTGAAGCCGGGCAGGTCGGCATTCGCCACGTTCTCGGCCAGCAGCTTCTGGCGCGTCTGGTGCCACTGCATCCGCGTGCGCAGCATGCCGAGAATGGGCAGGTCGGTGACGGACATGGGCTGGACCCTCCCCTCACCCGGAAGAATCTGCCCGGTGGGACCGGCAAAATCTGCCGCCCCCATGGTTAACGCCCGGTTAAATCCCGGGTGTCCCCATTCAAATAGGGACGTCCCTCAGGGAGTCCTCTGCGTCGGTGGCTTCGCCTGTGGGCACTCAGGAGGCGGTGGCCCGCTCGGGTTGAGGGGAGCGCACGCGGCGGGCGCGGCGGCAGACCGGGCATCCTCGCTGGGATGGCGAAGGGCGCCTTGGCTCCAGAGAGCGCCGAGGGTGATGGCGGCGGCCAGGAACAGGCCGGCGGCGAGGAAGGGGATCCAACGCGGAACGGTCATCGCCTCATCCCTTCTCGGACGCACCTTGCCGGTTGCGCCAGAGCACATAGGGATGGTCCTCCACCTCCACGGGGTGGTGCTCCACGCGCATCGGTTGGTCGCCCAGGGGCTGGCAGAGTTCGGCGTAGATGCCGGCGCCGAGGAGCCCGTGCCGCTCGCCCTCCTCCGCGCTGTAGGCGAAATAGGCCTGCTTGATGCCGGCCAAGCGCATGGCCGCATGGCACATCGGGCAGGGACGACCGCTGGCGTAGACAATGCAGCCGTCGAGCTTCGCGCGCCCGAGGCGACGGCTCACCTCCCGGATCGCCACCATCTCGGCGTGGTCGGTGGGATCCTGGGTGATCGCGATGGTGTTGACCGCCCGCGACAGCACTTCGCCATCGCGTACGATCACGGCGCCGTAGGGGCGCCCGCCCCCGAGAACGTTGTCACGCGCCAACGCGACCGCGTCGCGCAAATGCGCTCGATGCTGGTCTTCCACGGATGCCACCTCGAAACACCTCCGGCTGTGCCGCTCATCCAACGCGCCAGGAGCGGTGGTGGGTCCCGTTTCGAGACGAGCCTCGGAGGTGCGCTTGATGGACCGCTAACGGCAGAGGGGCACTGTCACTCCAGGCCGCGTTGCGTATCGGCTTCGCCGTGGAGACACGGCACGCCCCGCCGCTCCGTGATCGGATCGGGCGGCGGGGCGTCCTCACGAGCTGCAAGTCCTGCCTGGAGCTGGCGAAATTCGCTTGGCCAAAGGAGCTGTTAACGAAGTTTTAACGTTATTGCCCGTGCTGGCGCCGGACATGATACTGGTTTTTCCAGTGTTGCGTCGGGCCACGAGCCCCAAAAGCGAGAGACCCCGGTCTTGTCATCGTTCTTCAGCTCGGATGGCTCGTTTCCCCTCCAGTTCGCCATCATCTTCGTCGTCATATTCCTCATTCTCGCGGCCGGCGTCTTCCTGGTCCGGCGGCTCGGCGGAAAGGGATCGCCCCTCTCCAGCAAGAATTCTCCCCGCGGCCGCCAGCCGCGCCTCGGCATCGTCGACATCTACGAGCTCGACCGTCAGCGGCAGCTGATCCTGCTGCGGCGCGACAACGTCGAGCACCTGCTTCTCGTGGGCGGCCCCAACGACGTCGTGATCGAGCGCAACATCCTGCGCGGTATGAGCGCCCGGATGGCGTCCGACGAGGCCGCGTTCGACGAGGCGCCCGAGCCGGTGCTGAATACGATGCCGGAGCCGCCGGTGCCCCAGCAGGGTCCGGTCCCCAGCCTGGCGCCGGCCGCCCCACCCGTTGCCCCCTATCGTGAGCCGGTCTTCGAGATGGCGGTGCCATCGCCAGGCGCGGATTACGAGGCGGCCCCGCCGCTGGGTGATCGCTCGCGTGCGTCGGCCCCGGAGGCCATGCCGGACGTCTCGGTACCCGAGCCGGCCGCGCCGCGACAGCGCGACTCCCAGCTTGCCCGCGTCATGCGCCGGACGCCGCCCTCCCTGGCGAATTTTGTCCCGGCGGCGATCGCTGACCGCGTCGGCCTGCCGGATCGTGGATCCGAATCCGAAGCCGGTCGTGAGGTGCCCGCGGAGCCGGTCGCCGCGCCGGCACCTCCCGTCTCGGCACCTCCCGTCTCGGCACCTGCAGCCCGCGGCGTCGATGCCGCGATCCTCTCGGACATGGCACGGCAGCTGGAGGAGGCTCTGCGCAGGCCGGCGGCCGCGGTCCGTCCCGCCATGCCGATTCAGCCTCCCGTGGCCGAGACTGGCATGCCTGCAATGCGCGAAGGAGGGCCTGACGCGTCAGAGGCGCGCCCCGCACCCCAGCCGGAGGTGAACCGTGCCCCGCTCCCGGGGGCGCCCGCCATCGATCCCATCGCCGCCGCGATGGCGGCCACCGCCGAGACACCGACATCGAACGAGCGGACGACCGTTGAACCGCAGCCTGCGGTCGACGACGCGCTCTTTGCCGATCGTATCGAGGAGCCGGAGCCCGAGGCTGCGCCGTTGGAATCGCCGTCTTCGCCTCCGCCTGCGCCGATCGAGCCCGACCCGGTGATGCACGCGGTGGTCGCCGATGCGCCGAAGGCCGAAGACACCGCTCCCCCGGCGGTGATCGTAGCGCCACCCTCTCCAGCGCCGACCACACCCCCGCCCCCTGCTGCGCCTGCCCCCGCAAAGGCGCCGGCCAGCCCCAATCCCTTCTCCGTCGAAGAAATCGAAGCGGAGTTCGCGCGGCTGCTTGGGCGGCCCCTCGATCGCAAGCAGTAGCCGGGTCCGGGGGTCATCTCGGACCCGCGCTCGTCCGTAGCGGTGGAGATTGCGTGGGCCCGATCGGGGATGCGGGCCGGAGCGCCAATGCTATGAGGGGCGCGCGGCCGCGTTGCGCCGCGTCGTCCGGAACCGGTATGACCGAACCCCGCTCCTTCCCTGCTAGACGCTTGTGCTTGCCGATCCTGATCGGTTTGGGGCTGGCCGGTGCCGCGACGGCGGTGCAGGCCCAGAGCCTGTCGGTCGATCTCGGCACCGGCGGAGTGACCGAACGGGCCCTCCAGCTCGTTGCGCTCCTCACCGTTCTCGCACTGGCGCCCTCGGTGCTGGTGATGGCCACGTCCTTCACCCGGATCGTCGTGGTTTTGTCGATTCTGCGCTCGGCGCTCGGGACCCAGAGCGCCCCGCCGAACGCGGTCGTCACCAGCCTCGCACTGTTTCTGACCGCCTTCGTGATGGCACCGGTCGGGCGCGAGGCCTATCGGACTGGCATCGAGCCGCTGATCGCCGGGCAGATCACGCAAAGTGTCGCCTTCGAGCGCGCCTCGGCGCCCTTCAAGACCTTCATGCTGAAGAACGTCCGCGAGAAAGATCTGAAGCTCTTCCTGGATATGGCGAAGGCACCCGTTCCGGCCGGTCCCGAAGCCGTGGGCCTCGAAGTGGTGACGCCGGCCTTCATGATCTCTGAATTGCGCCGTGCCTTCGAGATCGGTTTCCTACTGTTCATCCCCTTCCTGATCATCGACCTCGTCGTCGCTTCGATTCTCATGGCCGTCGGCATGATGATGGTGCCGCCAGCAACCGTGGCGTTGCCGTTCAAGCTGATCTTCTTCGTCCTCGTCGACGGTTGGACCCTGGTGGCGGGCTCGTTGGTGCAGAGCTACGGGACCTGACGCACCGCCTGTGCTCGTGAACGCGCATGAAAAAGGGCGCCCGAGAGCGCCCTTCCGTGTCGTCAGATGCCGGTTCGAGCGCTCAGCGCTCCAGGTAGCTCTTCAGGGTCGAGATGCGATTGCCGACGAGGCGCACGGCACGCTTCAGGCGATCTTCCGACACACCGAGACGCGTGGCCATCGCGCTGCGCTGCTGCGTGTCGAAGATGTCGAGGTGGGTCTTTCCGGTGTTGGTATCGAGCGGTTCCGTGAGCATGGGAAGGCCTCTGCTGTGCCGGGCTGGAACGTAAGCCGCACGGGTGATTGGGATTGGAGGCAGAACGTCGTCCAGGCGCGTTTGTTGCGCCCAAACCAGCAGAATTCGGCGAATCGCTTCAGGCTTTTACGCCGCATGGCCGGTGGGTCGCTGGTCGGCGCTCAGCCGGGCGGAGTCGCACTCGCCAGGGCGTCGGCCCGCGCATCCGTCTCGCGCTTGCCGGGTGCGGGCACGGCACTCTCGGGATAGCGCTTGCGGTATTCCGAGAGGAACGCCTGAAGTGTCTCGGCACTCGTGGCCTTCTGTGCGATCTCGCGGAAGCCCGCGGTGCGGACGGCGTTGGCCTGGGCGAGGAGGGCGAAGGTGCGGGCGTCCACGCTCTCGGCCATGGGCCCCGCGAATTTGGCGCGCAGGCGCTCGAGACCGAGGGTCTCGCCGGCGAGTCCGTAGGCGATCGCCGCGCGCAGGATATCCGTGCGGGCGGCGTCGTCTAGGGCCACGCGGCGGCGCCAGGCATCGCCGACCAGCGCCTCGTGCGCCTCCCCGGCTTCGCGCCAGCGCCGGCCGGTCCACAGGATGTCCGCCCTGAGACGGTCGGCATCCGGCCCCGTCTCGCCCGCGATGGTCTCAAGAGCGAGGTCGGTGCGGGACAGATCAGACAGGGCCCGCGCCCGTAGCAGCGCCCGCGCCCGGCGCAGATCCTCGGGGAGTTCCGGGAGATAGGTGGCGTCCAAGGTCTGCAGGGCCTGCAGCGGCTTCTCGTCCATGAGCCGGATGGCGGCCAGCCGCGCCGCCGTGCCTGCACGGCTGGGCCCGGTGAGGCGATGGTCGACCTGATGCTGCAGCAACTCGCCCGCAGAATCGAGGAGGTCCAGCTCCACGAGGCGATCCGACAGCCGGCGGACGATCTCGTCGCCGCGGCGGCCCAGCGGAGCGAACTCCTTGAAGTCGAAATACAGCGCCAGCGCCTCGACCCCGGACAGCTTTGAGCTCCGCTCGCCGAGGTAGAGATCCTCGAAGAGGGCCTGGGCCATGTCGTGCACCTCGCGCACCAACGGCGAATCCGTGCCGATGGAATCGGCGCGGCGGGCCGTCATCATCGCTTGGCGCCAGCGTCCTGCTTCGACGTAGAGCTTGGCCAGGGCCGAGAAGGTCCGAGGCTCGAGGTCGCCGCCGTGCCAGGACAGCGCCAGCAACTCCAGGCGCTCAATGGAATCCGCCACCGTGATCTTGCCGGCCGCGTGTCCCAGCACGGTGGCTCTCAGGCGAGCCGCGGCGGCCACCCCCGCCTCTCCGCTCTCGCTGAGACGCTGATAGGCATCGAGGGCGGCCACGGTCTGGCCAGTGACCTCGTCGATCCGGGCGCGCAGCAAGGCCAGACGTTCCTGGGTCGGGCGGTCCGCCGCGCGCGCGGCTGCAACGATCTGGCGGTTGGCCCCATCCCAGTCTCCGGTCTCGACCGCAGCCTCGGCGGCCGCGGTCCGCAGGAGGGCCTGGAGATCGTCGGGGTACCGGTCGAGCACGCTCGCGGTGGCCCGGAACGAGGTATCCGCGGCGCTCCAGCGGCCTTCAAGGGCTTCGAGATAGCCCTGCCACAGCCGCGCCTCGGGATCGTTCCTCAGGATCTCGACGGCCAGACCCGAGCGCATGTCGAACGTGCGCCCGATCAGGGCGTTTCCAATCACGGTGAGCATGGGGATGTCGCGCTGGCCGGCCAGGACGGGATCGTCGCCGAAGGCGGTCTTGAGCACACCGAGGCCTTCCAGGGAGAGCCGATTGGCGAGCATCGTGCGCGCCAGGACCATCCGGAGCGGTCCACGCGCGGCGCGCGGGGCCTCCGCGGCCGCCTGAAGCTGGTCGCGGATCAACTCACGGGTGTCGCCGCGCTGCGAGGCCTCCCAGGGGCCCCGGTCCACGGCGAGGTCGCTGAGGGTCGCCAGGGGCGCATCGGCGGGCCGCGCGACGCCAGAGACAGCCATGCCGCTTTCTCGACTGATCGCGACCCCGTCGAGGTCCGGCCGCACGAGGAGGTCGTCCGCCTGCGCCAGGACTGCGACCCCCTGCCGGCTCGGTAGCAACTCGAAGTCGACGAAGACCTGACGCTTCGGAATCCCTGCTGGTTTCGGACCCCGGCCCGTAACCACGGCGATGCGCTCCCCGTCGAGGCTGAGCCAGGAGGAGACCCCCGGGTTCGGAAGGCGCACGCCGACACTGATCCGCCCGGCCGCATCCGTGACACGAATCGCCGAGAGAGCGTCGCTCGCCGACAGGTTCTCGCCGGCCACCAATTCCCACCCGGTCGGAGCCCCGGCAGGGCCAATGGGCACGAGGTCCAGCAGCCGGTCGCGCGGAACGGGAAAGCGAAGGGTCACGATCCGACCGGTTCGCGTCGGCGAACCGAGTGGGGCGAGCATGGGATCGCCGGTCGGGACGACGACCGGCTCCGTGGTCTCAAAGATCAGATTGGCGATGCCCGCGCGCTCGAACAAGGCGGCGGGCGGCAGGGTCTGGAATGGGAACGCGAGGCCTGGTCCACTCGGGCGCTGAACCACTGCGGGGGGGGGCGTTGCTGGCGTAGATCCGGACGTCTCCGCGGTCTGCCCCGGCGACCGCTGCGGTGCCTTCTCGGGTTTGGCCTCCGCTGCCCTGCCCCCCGTTGTGTTCGTCTCGGCCGTTTTGGCCTCACCGACGGGCTCAGCGCCCTCCCCCGCCTTTGCAGCCTGCACGGTGGGCTTTGTCTTTTCGGCGGCCTTACGGACCACGTCGATCGTTGCACCGTCCTCGTCGCTGAAGCTTCGGATCTCGTAGCCGTCTGCGGGGGTGACGAGCAGGCGGGCGCCGGTCTCGTCCCCCTCGACCGACAAGCTCTCGATGGACGGTTTCAAGCGCCCCCGGGTGGCGAGTTCGTCGATCCGCCAAGCCCCCGGAATCATCAGGCGTGTGGCCGGGCCGACGGCCTCGAAGCGCGGTACGGCAGACGCCGGTGCACGCAGGCTCAGGCGGGTGAGCGTCGGAAGGTGAGCCAGTTCGAGGCGAAGGGTCCTTGGCTCGGCAGGAGGGCGTGCCGCCCGCAGGGCCGCCTCGGCGGCCTGGGTCCGCCGGAACAGGTCAGCCACGACCTCCGGCGGTAGGGCCGGCGGCAGACCGCTCCAGTCCTGCGGCAGAAGATCGATGAAGACCTTCTCTCCTGCCTCCTGGACGTTCACGCGGTAGGGGCGTTGCAGCGCAAGCCGTAGGCCCAAGCCGTCGGGATCGCGCCGCACGGCTGAGACGAAGTCCGGCATCTCGGCGGCGACCCGCTCAGGGCCGGCGCTCGCTTTCTCCGAGAAACCGAGGACGAGCACGGACCCGGATGTCCGCGCTTTGACCGAAACCGGGCCATCGAAAGTCAGCACAAGCCGACCGTAGCGTTCGATCTGCGCGCCCTTGATCGCCGTGAGGCGTGCGGCGGTGGCGTCCGTCCCCCCGCAGAGGGTCGCGGCCACGATCGAGATCGCGGCGAGGCCGGCCCGAAGCCGGCGCCGTCGTGTCGCGATACCGGCATCGAGAGCCATCGCAGGATACGCCAAACCCATGGGGCGAAGCGACTCGCAGCCGAGCCGATCCGCCTTACGCCGCACTATCCGGTCACTCTCGCCCGTCGAGGCTAACGGGCGCTTAAGACGCAGTGCCGCTTTGTCCGGACCGCTAACGTTTGACGATCAGACCCGGGATCGTCCGGCCGGTCTCGCCGAAATTCTCGGCGGCACGGGTGCAATTGGCGGAAATGTCCTTGGTGTAGATCTCCGTATAGGCCCGGCTGCGCAGGTTCAGGTCACCCTGGGCAAGATCGTCGGGCGCGACACCGAGCCCGGCGACGACGGCATTCAGGCGCTCGGTGTTCGGCTTGAGGTCGTGGCAGTAGGTCTCCACGAAGGCCAGCAGGCCGGAAAGCTTGGCCGCGCTGTTCTTCTGGCGCTCCGCCTTGGCCTCGGCGGCCGTCGGCGGGGGGCCGGGCGGCTTCTCGGGGGGTACTTCCTCCTGGGCCAGCGCCGGGGCTGCCAGGACTCCGGCCACCATCAGGGTCATCAGGCTTCGGGGCAGCAGGGCCGATCTGTTCATGGGCAAGCTCCTCGGGTTCGGCTCCGCCGTGGTCCGCCTCAGCTCGTCAGCGCGATGGCGCGGGCCAGAGCGTTGGCAAACCCTTCGAGGGGCACCGTGATGGTCACGGGCTCCTTGGCCTCCGGCTTCGTCGCGGAGACCAGCAGGTTCTTGGCGGTCTTCATCGTGTCGGTCGCCAGGGTGGGAAGGCTGATGGGCACGAGGCATCCCTCCTGGCTGCAGGACAGATAGGGCGCGCCCTTGCCGAGCACGGCCTCGTCGAGCTTGAACGAAATGCCGGGCTCGATGGCGAGGCCGAGCGGCATCAGAATGAAGCCCTGCGCGCGCCCATCGTTCGGCGGCCGAATCTCCAACGCGAATTCGCGCCGACCCTTGGCCCCCTGGGCCTGCATGATCGCGCATTCGGCCTTAGCGTTGGCATCGGCCTTCGCGCAGGTCACGGTCCAGTCGCCATAGACCTCGCTAAGGGAGCTTGCCCCGGTCGGCCAGCTCAACGCGGCGGTCGGAGGCGTGGAGGTGGCGGCCGGGGTCGCCGCGGGCTTTGCCGCAGCCGGCTTCGGCGGGGCTGCCTTGCGCGGTTTCGGCTTGGCCGGCGCCTCGGTGGCGGCCGGAGCGTCGGCGTCCTGCGCAGCGGCGGGGGCCGCGACGGTCAGGGCCAAGCTCAGGGCGGCGAGGATTCGGATCAGGCTGATGGACGGCACGTGCTTGGCTCCCCGAACCCGCGCGGTGGGGATTTCATCCGCTCGGGATGCCTGCCCCTAGTCGTGCGCGGACGAACGCGCAATGGAGGCCCGGACAACCCAGTGGATGACCGTCCGCAAACGTCAGGGAGGTCAGCGCCTGGGCGGGGGCGTCGGTGCGTCGATCGCCGGGAGTTCGTTCGGACCGAGACCGGCCGCGACCGTGGCCGCCGGGCCACCGCCCTGCCCGCGCGCCCGGTTAGCCAGGGCCACGGTGAGCTTCTCCGCAGGCTCCGACTGCATCAGCGCCAGCACCTCGGCCATCTTGCGCGGATTCATCGCCAGGACGATGGGCACGAGGACGTCCAGGTTCAGCCGGTCGAACACCCGCGCGGCGTCCTTTGGCTTCATCGTCTCGTACATCGTGACGATGTTCTTCAGCGCGGCCCGCTCGGTTTCGGCCCGCTGCGCGCTGCCCCCCTCGGCCTTGTCCTCACCCTGCTTCAGCGTATCGACGCCCTCCTCCAGCTTGCGCTCTGCGGTACCGATCAGCTGCTCGCGGAGATCGAGCGCCTCGCTGCGCTGCTTGAGGGTATCGCGGCGGGCGGAGAGGCGCTCGAGGATGGCGCGCTCGGACGCCGGCATCGGCTCCGGTGGCGGCGGTGGACGCGGCACCGGCTTCTCGGGTTCCGGAGCCGGCTTCTCGGGTTCCTTCGGCGTCACCGAGCCGGTGGTGGACGGGTCGGAGGGTTCGTAATTGGTGCGGGCCCTGGCGAGGACGCGCGCGAACTCCGGCATCGTTGCCCCCGGCTGCGGCTTCGATTCCTCCACCGCGATGGCCGCGACCTTCAGCACCAGGAGCCCGGCCGCCGCCACGGTCACGGCATCGATCAGGCGCAGTTTCAGCGGCCGCGTCTCGCGGAACCGGACAAGGCTGCCGGACCGCTTCCCGGGAGGCGGCTTCGTCACGCGGCCTTGCTCCGCAGGCGGCCGAGGGCGCGCTCGGACATGGCGAGGGCGGCGGCGGCGGCGACTCCGAGGCGCTCACCGTTGGGACTCGACGGTGCGGCCGGTGCGATGCGGACGGGCGGGACCACGCGCTCGAGGTCGCGCGGCGCGGCCAGGGGAGCCGGAGCGGACGTGCGCGCGACCTCGCGAGTCGGGGCGGCCTGGGCCACGATGGAGGCAATACGGGCGATCACCGTCTCGCCCGCCTCCACGTGGGCTGCGAGGTCGGTGGCGTAGCGTTCGGCGGTGCCCAGGCGGTCTGCCAGGGTGCGGTCGCATTCATCGAGGGTGGCGCGCAGGCCGACGATCGCCCGCTCGGCGGTGGAGCTCGCCATCACGAGATCGCCGATGGTCTGGCGCAGGGCCGCCTCGTCGGCCTTGAGCTTGGTGATGCGGCCGCTGAGGCGCATCGAGGAGACGATGCTGGCGACCAGCAGGACGGCGACGAGGCCATCGGCCAGGAGGGTGACGAGGAGGCTCATGGCTGGTCGCGTCACCCGTCGTTGCGGTTGTTCATGGAGGCCTCGAAGGCCTGGAGCGTGGTGCGCGACCGGCGCAGGGGCCGGGTGAGCTGCACCGCGATGTTGTCGTCGATCCGGCCGATCCGGCCCTGGGTGAGGGCCCAGTCGCCGCAGCGGACCGCGATCAGGTCCGAGGGCTTGGTGTCGAACATCAGCGTATCGCCGACCTTGAGCGACAGCACCTTCTTCAGGGGCAGCATCATCTCGTGCAGCACCGCCTCCATGGTCGCGTCGGCCTGCCAGATCTCCGTGGCGAGGTGACTTTCCCAGACGTGGTCGCGGCCGAGCTTCTCGCCCATGAAGCTCTGCATGAGCAGTTCACGGATCGGCTCGATCGTGGCGTAGGGGAACAGGATCTGTAGCAGGCCTCCGCGCCCGTCCATGTCGAGCTTGAGGCTGATCAGGATGGCGGCGTTGGCAGGTCGGGTGATGGTGGCGAAGCGCGGGTTGGTCTCGATCCGGTCGATGGCGAAGCGCACCGGCGAGAGCGGCTGGAACGAGAGTTCGAGGTCCGTGAGGATGATCTCCACCAGGCGCCGCACGAGCTGCATCTCGATCGTCGTGAAGGGACGGCCGTCGAGGCGGGTCGAGGAGCCACCGCGCTTGCCGCCGAGAAGCAGGTCGAGGGTCGAGTAGGCGAGATTGGATTCCACCGTGACGAGGCCGGAATTCTCCCAGGCATCGGCCCGGAAGACACCGAGCAGGGTCGGCAGCGGGATCGCGTTCAGGTAGTCGCCGAAGCGCACCGAGGTGATGTTGTCGAGGGTCACCTCGACGTTGTCCTGGAAGAAGTTGCGCAGGCTGGTCGACAACAACCGGATCATCCGGTCGAAGACGATTTCCAGCATCGGCAGGCGTTCGTACTGAACGACGCCCGAGTCGACGATGGCGCGGACGCCGCCGGCCCCGGAGGCCGAGAGCTCGCGCAGAGAGAAGCCGAGGACGCCGTCGATCTCGTCCTGGTTCAGGATGCGGTCGTTGCCGGCGAGCTCGGGGAGATTGTCGGTCTCCCCGTCCTCGATCATCGTCGCCCATTCGGCGGCGACGTCGCTCGCATGGGTGGTGGTGCCCTGCTCGGCGAGGGCCGCGCCCCACTCGTCGGCGAGCGAGGCTTCGCCCCCCTCGCCGTTCTGGGCGATGAGTGCGGCGGCCCAGTCGTCCTCGTCGATCTCGTCTTCCGGTCCGGCCATCAGACTCTCGTCACCTGCGAATTCTCAAAACATTTCGGGATGGGGCGGCAGCCTATTGGATCACCACGTCCTTGAAGAGGACCGCCTCGGCCCGGGCCGGGTGGATGGCGACGTTGACCCGGCGCAGCAGTTCCTCGCGCAGGCGGTAGATGCCGGCCGATCCGGAGAGGTCGCTCGCGCGCAGTTCGCGCAGGTAAACTTGGAAGGTGTCCTCGATGCGCGGCATCAGCGGCTTCACCTCGCCCTCGACCTTGGCGTCCTTGAGCTCGATCGCGACCTTGATCTTGGCGAAACGCGTCCGGTCCTGGCCCGGCTCGCTGGCCAGATTGACCATCATCTCGCGGACGTCGAGGAAGACGACCGGCTTCTTCACCTCGGCGACCGCTTCGCCGTGGCCGTCGCCCGACTTCTTCTTCAGGAACACGAAACCGCCACCACCCGCCAGCGCCAACACCACGGCGCCGATGATGATGAGCTTCTTCTTGCCGCCTTTCGGGGCTTCGCCCTCGGCCCCCTCCTCACCCTCGGCGGCGGCCTTCTTCGGCTTCTTGGCCATCGGTGGACCTCGGGACTGCGCGGTGGGGTGAGCGGCACGCGCTCGACGGCATCGACACCCCCGGACGTCGACCCTCGCAAAGGTATCGGGCGAACAAGGTTAACGCGTCGTTAAGGCGGCAAAAGCTGCCGGGTCGGACTTGCCGCGGGGCCGGACGCGGCAATCGCTGCCTTCTCCTCTAGGTTCGATCAAATCACTGAACAAAAGAAGGAAATCGCGATCATCAGAACTGGCACGGCCCATGCGGATGGTGGTCCATCGTCGCTCGTCGGGGCTGAGAGTGTCATGCAGAACGCATTGTTCGTGGGGGTTTCGAGCCAGGTCGCGCTTCAGCGCGAGCTGGACGTCATCGCCAACAACATGGCCAACATCTCCACCAACGGCTTCAAGGGGCGCAACAGCCGCTTCCAGGAATATCTGATGCCGGTGGCGAGCGCGGATTCGTTTCAGAAGCCGGACCGCCGCGTCTCTTACGTGATCGACCAGGGCACTGCCCTGGACCTTGCCCAGGGGCCGATCGAACAGACCGGCAATCCCCTTCACGTCGCGGTGCGCGGCGAGGCCTTCCTGGTGGTGCGCACCCCGAACGGCGACCGCTACACCCGCAACGGCGCCTTCGAGACCGATGCGCAGGGCACCCTGGTGACCAGCGACGGTTACCCGGTGCAGGGCGAAGCGGGTCCGATCCAGATCGGCCAGCAGGAGACCGGCGTATCGATCGGCCCGGACGGTACGGTCTCGACCAACCTCGGCATCCGCGGTCGCGTCCGCCTCGTCACCTTCGCCAATCCCCAGGCCCTGACCAACGAGGGGGCGAATCTCTACGCCTCCGCCGCGCAGCCCCAGGCGGCCGGCCTCGCCGGCCGGGTGGAGGCCGGCGCCCTGGAGCGCTCCAACGTGAAGCCCGTCATCGAGATGACGCGGCTCATGGACGTGAACCGCACCTACACCATGGTCTCGGGCGTGATCTCGCGCCTCGACGATCTGCGCGGCACGGCGATCCGCCGTCTCGCCGACGTCGCGTAAGGATCTCCGCAGATGCGCGCCCTCTACGCTGCCGCCACCGGCATGGCGGCCCAGGAACTCAACGTCCAGGTCATCTCGAACAACATCGCGAACCTGCGCACCACCGGCTACAAGCGCCAGCAGCCGCATTTCCAGGATCTGCTCTACCAGAACCTGCGCCGGGCGGGCTCCTCGACCTCCGACCAGAACACCCAGCTACCCGCGGGCCTCGCCATCGGCTCGGGTGTGAAGACGACGTCGACCGCCCGGGTGATGTCGCAGGGGACGCTGACGAGCACCGAGAAGGAATACGACGTTGCCATCCGTGGCGAGGGCCTGTTCCGGGTGACGCTGCCGGACGGGCGCACGGCCTACACCCGCGACGGCTCGTTCGACCTCTCCGCTCAGGGGCAGCTCGTCACCCGCGACGGCTACCTCGTCGATCCCGGCGTGACGGTACCGAACAACGCGACGTCGGTGACGATCAGCGCCCAGGGAGCTGTCCAAGCGACCGTCCCGGGACAGACCGCGCCGCAGGCCCTGGGCCAGTTCCAGCTCGCCCGCTTCGTCAACAAGGTCGGCCTCGAATCGATCGGCGACAACCTGTTCATCGAGACCGCCGGGTCCGGCCCGGCGATCAACGGCCTGCCGGGTTCGGAAGGGTTCGGCAACCTGCAGCAGAGCTATCTCGAGGAGGCGAACGTCAACGCCGTCACCGAGATCTCGTCGCTGATTGCGGCGCAGCGTGCCTACGAGATGAACTCGAAGGTGGTGACCGCCGCCGACCAGATGCTCTCGACCACCTCCCAGATGTTCCGCAGCTGATCGAGGTCCTGACCATGCATGCCCTCAGACAGATCGCCCCGCGCCGTTCGACCCGGGTCTCGACCCTGAGCGTCGCCATCGTCGGGCGGACCCTCCTGGCCGTCCTGGCCTTCTCCGTCCTCACCTTCCAGGTCCTGGCCCAGGAGGCCCGCGTCCCCGCGCAGGAGGCCCGCCCCGCCGGCGCGACCCTGCGCTTGCGCGGCGACGTCACCGCCCGCGGCGACGTGCTCACTCTCGGCGACCTCATCGAGGGGGCCGTGCCGGAGACGGCGCAGCGTCCACTGTTCCGGGCGCCGGCTCTCGGCGCCACCGGCACGATCCAGGCGCGCCGCATCGCCGACGCGGTGGCCGGTCTCGGCCTCGGCCCGGTGGAGACCGGTGGCCGGATCCAGGTCTCGGTCCAGCGTGCCGCCCGCCGGGTGACCCAGCCGGAGATCGAGGCCGCCCTGAAGCGTGCCCTGGAATCCGGCTACGGCGTCGATCCGCGCAATCTCGCCATCCGCCTGGACGGCGAGGCCCCAACGCTCCTGGCGCCCCTGGACCTGAACGGACAGGCCGTCGCCCTCGACCTCAGCTACGATCCGCGCTCGCGCCGGATCGCCGGCCTGATCACCCTGGGTGAGCGTCAGGCCTCCCTCCGGGTGTCGGGCCAGGTCATGGAGATCCGGGAGGTTGCCGTCCTGGGACGCAGCCTCAATCGCGGCGAAACGATCAACGCGGCCGATCTCACCCTCGAGCGCCGTCCTCGCGAGGCAACGCCGTCGGACGCGCAGGGATCTCTCGGGGATCTCGCCGGACAGGTGGCGCAGCGCAGCCTCAGCGCCGGTGCGATCCTGCGCTCGGGCGACCTTGCGCCGCCCGACCTCGTGGCCCGGGGCGAGGCCGTAACCATCCTGTTCGACTCTCCCGGGCTCAATCTCTCCCTCCGGGGACTGGCCAACGAAGCCGGCCGCCTCGGTGCCATCATCACGGTCACCAACCCGGTCTCGAAGAAGATCCTGTCCGCCACCGTGACCGGACCCGGCCGCGTCTCCGTCGGTCCCGCGCCCCTGGTGCGCCAAGCCAGCGCCGCCCTCGACGGTTCCGCGCTTCAGCGCTGAGCCCCTCCGTCCGCGCCCCCTCTCGGTTTGCCAAAGGTTCGGTCCCGATGACCCACCGCGTCTCCCCCGCCCTCGCCGTCGCACTGCTCTGCACGACCCTCGGCGCCTGCAACACCGCGGACCGTCTGTCTCAGATCGGTGCGACGCCGGCCCTCTCGGCGATCGAGGACCCGACCGCCCAGGCCGGCTACAGGCCGGTGCGCCTGCCGATGCCGGAGGTCCAGCCCGTCTCCTACGCTCCGAACTCCCTGTGGCGGACGGGCTCGCGCGCGTTCTTCAAGGACCAGCGGGCCGCCCGGATCGGCGATCTCGTCACCGTGAAGGTCAACGTCACCGACAAGGCGAACCTGAACAACGAGACCAAGCGGTCGCGCTCGAACGCCGAAGGTTTCGGCCTGCCCAACGCCTTCGGGCTCGAAACCAGCAAGGGGGTGGCGGCGGCCGGGATCAGCCCCGACAAGCTCATCAACGCCACTTCGACGACCTCGAGCGACGGTGCCGGTTCGGTTCAACGCAACGAGACCGTCACCACCAGCGTCGCGGCCATCGTCACGCAGGTCCTGCCCAACGGAAACCTCGTGGTGGAGGGCAAGCAGGAGATCCGCATCAACTTCGAGGTCCGTGAACTCATCGTCGCGGGCGTGGTCCGGCCCGAGGACATCGAATCGGACAACACCATCGATTCGAGCAAGATCGCCCAGGCCCGGATCGCCTATGGCGGACGCGGCCAGATCACCGATGTGCAGCAGCCGCGCTACGGCCAGCAGCTGGTCGACGTGCTGCTGCCCTTCTGAGGCGCGTCGGGGCCATTCGTCCCTCTGGGCGCGCGGGTCGTTGAATCGCGATCCACCCGCGCCCGGGCCTCTCAGTCGTCCCGGTAGACGCGCTCGCGGCGCTCGTGGCGTTCCTGCGCTTCGAGCGACAGCGTCGCGATGGGGCGGGCATCCAGGCGCTTCAGCGAGATCGGCTCGCCGGTCTCCTCGCAATAGCCGTAGGAGCCGTCCTCGAGCCGCGCCAGGGCGGCGTCGATCTTGCCGGTGAGCTTGCGCTGCCGATCCCGCGCCCGCAGCTCGATGGCCCGGTCCGTCTCGGAGGAGGCACGATCCGCCAAGTCGGGATGATTTTCGTTCTCGGTCTGGAGTGCGACCAGCGTATCCTGGGCCTCACGCAGAATATCGGACTTCCAGCCGAGGAGTTTGCGACGGAAATATTCCCGTTGCCGATCATTCATGAACGGCTCGCTCTCACTCGGTACGTACCCGTCCTCAATCGTGACCTTCGCCATTCGCGCCTCTTGCAGCCGGTCCGCGGCGATCATTTTGCGTGGCTATAATGCAGGGTGCAGGCCACGACAACGCATCGTGATCCCACGCACCGCAATCCTCTCGGATGTTTTGCGCGCTGCGGCAAACACGCAACGGCTGCAACGGCGCCACCAGGGGATGTGCGCCGCAACAGAGGTCTGGCTTTGTCACCCAGACGCTGTCCTGCGTTAAAATGCAGGTCGGTGTCGCGAAGGGTCAGGAAAGGATCTCCGACCAGGAGCAGGTCGGAGTGGTCAGACGGAGAACACGCAAAATTCTGTCCTGCCGGGGTCGTAGGGCGTCCGGGCAAAGGCTTTGCAGAGTCCTATTGTTCTGAAGCGCAAGGCAATATCTTCAAGAAATCGATAACTTTCCGTCTGATGACGCTATTTTTAGCCTCAGAGATTGCGAATAAGGAGGGAGATTAAAGGACAATTTGAGGGGAACTGGTTTCGATGCATGCGGTTCTCCCGGTGCGATGCTGGCGGGACGCTTCAGGTTTCTCGGCCCTGACTCCGCTGGTGATCGCGCCTCTTTCCAGCATCAGAAGTTCGGAGATCGCCCCATGGCAGCCAAGGCCAAGACCCTGCACGACGCGTTCTACGAGACTCTCAAGGACGTCTACTACGCCGAGAAGCAATCCGTGCGAGCCCTGAAGAAGTCGGCGAAGGCGGCTGAGCACGCGGAGCTTCGCAGCGCGTTCGAGACCCACGCGGAGGAAAGTGCCGAGCAGGTGGAGCGCCTCCAGCAGGTCTTCGAGATCATCGGCAAGCCGGCCCGCGCCAAGACCTGCGAGGCGATGCAGGGCATCACCTCCGAGATGGAGGAGGATCTCGAGGATTTCGGCGATAGCCCGGCGGCCGATGCGGTGCTGGCCGCGTGTGCCCAGGCCGTCGAGCATTACGAGATCGCCCGCTACGGCACCCTGAAGACCTGGGCACGGCAGCTCGGCTACGAAGATGCCGCGAAGCTTCTCGAACAGACGCTCGAGGAGGAGAAGAAGACCGACGCGCTGCTGAGCCAGATCGCCGAGCAGATCAATACCGAGGGCAGCGAGGGCGCTGCCGAATCGGACCAGGCGCCGCGGACCAAGAAGACGAAGGCCTGACATCGGCCCCCGCCCCCGCGCCTCAAGCGGCGCGGGCGGCGGACAGCTTGGCGAGTTCCACCGCGGCCCGCAGCTCGATCTCGGCGATCAATCCGTCGAGACGGGGGTCGCCGCTGGTGCCGCTGCGCTCCGATAGCCGAGTCGCGATGGCCTGCAGATCACGCGTTGAGACGCGTCCCATGATCAGGGAGGCCTTCAGCCGGTCAAGCCCATCGAGTAGGTCGTTGCCGCGCTGGGCCGACCGGCGCCGGCGCTCCTCGGGTGTGTCGGTGTTGCTCTGCAGCGTGAGGATTGCGTCGAGGCCAGCGAGCGATGTCGCCGCGGTGGTGCCCGGCCCACCGGTGCTCGTCGCAGGCCCGGCGACAGAGAAGGCGGGCGCGCTCTCGCTCCGGCGCGGTGCCGCGCTCGGGCCGGTGCTGGCAGTGACGAAGCGGGTATCGACGCGCATGAGGTGAGACCGATCGGGGCGGTGGTCCGCCCGGCAGCGACAGAATCCGGCAGCCTTGGTTAACCGGTCGTAAATGACCCGGCAGAACGTGCCGGGTCGGCATGAAGCGTCCGGGAAATCCGATCGGAAGCTGCGGATATCCTCAAAGAAATCGTTCAAAAACAGGGCATTAGTGAAAACGTTCGGTTGGCATGGTCCTGGCAGACTGGACAGGACCTTCCCGTCGCAAAGTGCGCCATGACCGACACTCCGAACGGCCTCACCCGAATCCGGCACCTCACCCTCTGCATCCTGGCAGGGTGGGCAATGCTGGTCGGCCAAGCGGTCCCCGCCCTCGCCCTGTCGCGGGTCAAGGACCTCGCCAGCGTGGAGGGCGTGCGCCAGAACCAGCTCGTCGGCTACGGCATCGTGGTCGGGCTCAACGGCACCGGCGACACGCTGAACAACATCCCGTTCACGAAGCAGTCCCTCCAGGCGATGCTGGAACGTCTCGGCGTCAACACCCGTGGGGCGACCATGCGCACGCAGAATCTCGCGGCCGTGATGGTCACCGCGAGCCTGCCGCCCTTCGCCACCCAGGGGAATCGCATCGACATCACCGTCTCCTCCCTGGGCGACGCCAAGTCCCTCCAGGGCGGTACGCTTCTGGTCACGCCGCTGCTGGGTGCCGACGGCGAGGTCTACGCCCTAGCGCAGGGGTCGGTGGCGATCGCGGGCTTCTCGGCCGAGGGCGACGCCGCCAAGATCACCCGCGGCGTTCCCACGAACGGGCGCGTGCCGAACGGCGCGATGATCGAGCGCGAGATGGCGTTCAAGATGAACGACATGCGCTCGCTGCGCCTGTCCCTGCGCAATCCCGACTTCACCACCTCGAAGCGCATCGCCGCCGCGATCAACGACTTCATGGGTGCCGATACCGCCGAGCCGACCGACCCGGCCACGGTGACCCTGCAGATCCCCGCCCGCTACACCGGCAACATGATCCGGCTCGTCACCGAGATCGAGCAGCTGAAGGTCGAGCCCGACCAGACCGCGCGGGTCGTCGTCGACGAGCGTTCGGGCATCATCGTGATGGGCCGCGACGTACGGGTCTCCACGGTGGCGATCGCGCAGGGCAACCTGACCGTGACCATCACCGAGCAGCCGCAGGTGAGCCAGCCGGCCCCCCTCTCCAATGGCACCACCACGGTCGTTCCGCGCACCGGCGTCAAGGTCGATACCGGAGACGGCAACAAGCTCGCCCTGGTCAAGGAGGGCGTGACCCTGCGCGAACTCGTCGACGGCCTCAACGCCCTCGGCATCGGCCCTCGCGACCTCATCTCGATCCTGCAGGCGATCAAGGCCGCGGGCGCCCTCCAGGCCGATATCGAGGTGATGTGATGCCTCTCACTGCCCTCTCCCACCTTCAGCCGGAGACCTGATCCCATGCTGTTCGCGCCCCTCGCCGCCAGCGCCGCCCTCGGGGTCGGCAAGGCCATCGTCGGCGACATCGCCAAGACCGTGCAGAGCGCGGTCGGTTCGAGCGCCGCGAGCGCCGCGAAGACGGCGGCCGAAGCCAAGGCCAAGAAGGCCTCGACCGACTTCGAATCGATGTTCTTGGAGCAGTCCCTCGACCGCCTGTCGCAATCCGAGGGCACCGACGGGCCCCTCGGCGAGAACGGTACCGGCGGCGGGGTCTACCGGTCGATGCTGACCAAGGAATATGCCGGCCAGATCGTGAAGAGCGGCGGCGTCGGCATCGCCGACCAGGTGTTCCGTGAGATGATGAAGATGCAGGAGGGTGCCGGTGCAAAGGTCAGCTGACGTCCCGGCGCCTCGCGTGTCCGACCGGGCCGGGGCGACGGCCCTGGTCGCGGGGGTGATCGCGAGCCTCGAAGCGCTCGAAAGCGTGCTCGCCCGCGAGAGCGACCACATCCGGGTCGGCCGCCTGCGGGAAGGCCTCGCCGAGAACGAGCGCAAGTCGGCCTTGGCAGCATCCTATTTCCAGGGGCTCGAGGCCACGAAGGCCAACGCCATTGCCCTCGCGCGCTTCGCGCCGGAGGGGATCGCCACCCTCAAGGTCGCCCATGCGCGCTTTACCCAGGCCCTCGAGACCAATCAGGCCGTGCTGGCGACGGCCCGATCCGTGTCGGAAAGCCTCGTGAAGACCCTGGCGGACGAGATCGGGCGCAGCCGTACGCCGACGGTCTATGGCCGCCCGTCCCAGGGCCCCTCCCCCTACGGCCGAAGCGGGGTCGCCCGAAGCCAGCCGCTGGTTCTTTCGCGCAGCCTCTGAACACCGGGTCCGCGGAAGCCTTATCGCGCGATGGGAAGCCTCGCCGCGCAGCGCGTCAGGGACGTCCGTGACCCATGCGGACGAAGGCACGCACCGGCCCGAACTCGGATTCGCTGCGCGTGTCGATCGAGAGCTGCCCCGCCGTGACCGGCGCGGCGCCGTTGCTGCCGACATCGATGCCCCCCACGGCACGGCCGCTGAGGCGGATGCAGGTTGGTGAGCCGGGCACGCGCACGAAGCCGGCACCCTGCTTCGGGCAAGGCAGGAGTTTCTCCCCCTGAACCTGCGGCCGGAGGCGCTCCGCCGCGCCGGCTTCCGCCCGGAGGCCGGGCAAAATCAGCACCGCCATGGCCAGCACGGTCTGCATCCTGGGGGTCATGACCGGGCTCCCACATTCGCTCCGGCCCCGGCGTTAAGCCATCCCGGTCGCCGGACCAACTCGCCGGACCCCACCTTAGCTCAGATAGTTCACCAGGTTCAGCTTCGAGAGCATCGAGGTGACCTGGTAGCTCGCCTGGAGCTGCGTCTGCAGCTGCAGCAGCTGTGCGGTCACGTCCTCTGCCGAGATGTTCTCAACGCCGTCGAGTGAGCCCTGCAGGGCGTTGCGGTTGGTCCGGTTTTCCGTCTTGGTGTCGGAGAGGGTACTGGCGGCGAGGCCGAGATCGCTGGCGATGCCCGGAACACCCCCCGTGGTGTTGTTTGAGACGAGCAGGGTGCTGGCGTGGTCGGCGAGCGCGCTGAAGCGCCGGGCCTCCGGCGTCCCGCTGACGGCCGTCGTTCCCGCATCGGCCGCGATCATGGCGAGACCGGCGAGCACCTTCCGGATCGGAGCCTCGTTCGCCTGCACGCCGATGTTCAGGACCCGGTTCGCCCCGATCTGTGCCGTGGCCGTGGCCCGCGGATCCGACGCGGTGTCGTCGCCCGTGTACCAGATCACGGTCTTGGTGCTGGCCGCCTTGGCGTAGCCCGTCGCTTCGTCATTGTCGAACGTGATACGTCGCGGCGCGAGGCCCACAGATTGCGACCCTGCGAAGAAGTCTTGCGATGCCCGTGAGGCCGAGCTCGCCGCGAGGCTGGTGGAGGCCGCGCTGGTCAGGGCATTGTTGATGGCACCGGAAAGGTTTGCCGCGATGTCCCCAGTCAGCGAGAACTCAGTGGTGGATGTCGAGTCAACGCTGGCCCGAGCCGTCAGGGTCAGTGTCTGGATCGTGCCGTCGCGCATGCCAACGCTGACCGTGACGGTGTCGCCCGCAACGGGTGTTCCCGTGACGCCGAGAGTCAGCGATGCCGGCGTGCCGGATCCGAAATTCGCTTGCACGCCAAGATTGCTGGGGCCCTGGATGCTCGCGACCGGCTCGGCCGCGAAGCGCGTGTTGAGGTAGCTCTGCGCCTCTGCAGCCGTGGCGAAGACCGGCATGGTGTCGGTCGCACCCGCCGACGCGGAAGCCTTCGCGGTGAGATCGACGAAGTTCTGCGTCCCGTCCGGCTGATTGATCGCGATTCGAAGGCGATCGCCCTCGACCGGAGGCTTCGCCAGGGTGAACGTCACCGGCGGAACCGTTGCATTCGTGGTTTTACTCGCGGAGATCGCCGTCACGTTGGAACTCGTCGCCGAGAGCAGCCGAAAACCGAAATTGGCCCGCGTTTCGGTTCCGGCGGCCCCGGTCCCGTCCTCGCTGATCGTCACGGTGTTGGGCGGCGATCCGGTCACGGACGTGCTGACCCGGCCGGATCCGGCCGGCAGACCGAGGTCGGCATTCTTCTGCTCCGCGATCAAGGTCTTGAGGCCAGCAAGGTCCTTCGAGACGTCGCCGTTCAGGATCGTGTCGGTGGAGGCGACCGGTGGCGAATCGGTGGCGCGGCCACCGAAGATGTACTGTCCCGCGAGATCGACGTTCAGGGCATCCACCGCCGCGTCGAGACTGTTGCGCGCGACCTGCGGTGTGTTGGCGATCGTCGAGCTGTTGCTGGCGGTGAGCGAACGCCGCATCCCGTCGCCGAGGGTGTTGATCTGCGTCACGCTCGCGTTGGCGAGGGTGACGCGGGTCGTCGCGTTCGTGATCACCGCATCGTAGCCGTCGAGGGCGCTGAGGGCCGCGTGCGCGCTCAGGCTGGTCGTCCGCCCCGTGCCGAGGCTGCCATAGGTCGTGCCGACCTTGCCGCTGGAGAGCTGGTTCGTCAGCGTATCGAGGCGGCTCTTCAGGCCAACGAGATTGGCCGTGTTGCGGTCGCCCAGATAGGTGCTGGCATTGAACGGAGCGATGCTCATCGGGGCCTCGGAAGCAGTCGGGATTTCGGTGGGGCTTGGCGCATGGGGGCCCGGCCTCAGATCCGCAGGAGGGTGTCGAGGAGATCGCGGGCGGCGGTGAGCACCCGCGCGTTGGCGCTGTAGGCGGTCTGGAGTTGCACGAGCTTCGACATCTCCTCGTCGATGCTCACGCCGGAGACGGAGGCGACGCGGGACTGGGCGGTCGCCAGCGCAATGCTCTGCCCTTCGTCGAGATTCTGCGCGGAGGCGGCCCCCGCCCCCTGAGCGTCGATGATCCGCTGGGCGAAATCCTGGACGCTCGCAGTGTAGGGCGCGGCGACGCCGCCGATTCCACTGGCCGCTGCGAAGGTCCGGCTCGCCCCGGTCAGGGCCTGGTACAGGTACTGCGGCCGCGATGCATCCGACGCCAGGGTCTTGGGCGAGAGGGTTACGAGGTTGGCGGTGTTGCTGACCACAGCCTGATTCACGCTGATCCGCTGCGCGAAACCCGTGAGCTGCGAGCCACCGTCGAAGGAGCCGGTGTAGAGAGTGCCCTTCTTGTTTCCATCGACGAAGAGCGGGATCTGCGCGGCGCCGCTCTGGAGGTCGTCCGGGTCCTTCAGCTGCGTGACGCTGGCGCTGACGCCGAGGAGCGTCGGCGCCCCACTCGACGGATCCGAGCGGATGCGCAGGCCGCCGGTGCCGGCGCTCGGCTGGCTGGTGACGGTGAAGCTCGCCCCGAGGGCTGCGTGGATGGCATCGCGCAGCCCGGCATTGGTGCCCGTCAGCTTGATCGGAATGATCGATGCCGTTGGGTCGTTGATATCCGCGCGATCGATTTTCGGCTCGGAGGCCGAGGTGTAGGGGAGGAGGACGAGGTTGCGCTGCGTGCCAGCGGCATCGCGCACGCTCACCGTCACGGCATTACCGGCCTTCAGTCCGGCGAGGTCGATATCCAAGGCCCCCGTCGTCCCGTCGGTGGGCGGGGTGCCCACCGCGCTGCGATCCGACAGGGAGCGCGAGAGCCCAGCTGCCAGTTCATCGAGCTGGCGCTGCGCCTGCGGCAGGACCGAGTCGCGCAGCTCGATCCCGGCGGCGAGCGAGCCGGACCGGATCGCCTGGGTGGCGATCAGGTCGATCTTGGATCCGCCGGGGGTCGTCGCGGTGATCGTTCCGACCCCCCGGGTCGCCGGGTTATCGGTGTATTCCGCGTCGGGCGAGAGCGTGCCGCGGCCGTCGAAGCTCAGGATCGCCGCGGCACCGCGATCGACGAGGGTCATGCCCGACGTGGTGATGACCGAAACGGTGCCGTCCCGCTGGTCGACGGTCTGGATGTCCATGTAAGCGGATAGGCCGGTCACGGCCTGGTCGCGCTGGTCGAGCAGGCTGGCGCGGGCCCCCTCGTCGGTCGCGCCGGTGATCTGCGAGTTGAGTTTGGCGATCGAGGCGAGGTACGCGCTCGCCCTCGCCGTATCGCTGCCGAGTTGGCTCTCGGTCGCCGAGCGGAGGTCCTGGACGCCTTGCGCGATGGTGCCGATGCTTGAGGCGAGATTCGATGCCTTCGTCACCACCGTGGCACGGGCCGGAGCCGAGGTCGGGTCGCTGGCGAGGGCCTGCAGCGACTGGGCGAAGTCGTTCATCACCCCATCGAGGGCCGTGGACGTGCCCGGGGTCCCGTAAAGCTGATCGAGCTGCGTCCGGACCGCCGAGAGGGAGCCGGTATAGGCGGCGCCCGATGTCTCCATGCGCAGTTGCCGGAGGGAGGCCGCGTCGAGGGCGCGCCCGATCGTGCCGACCGCCACCCCCGAATTGCCGACGCCCGTCGAGACGGTGTCGAGCGTGCGCTTCGTGTATCCGACCGTGCCGACATTCGCGATGTTCTGCGAGACGACCCCGATCGCGGCCTGGGTCGCCTTCAGCCCGGCGGAGGCGGTGTTGATGGCGTTGAAGCTCACGAAGCCCCTCCCCTCGGTGTCGGATCGCGTACGGTGTCAGGCGTCCTCAGCGGATGATGTTGATCAACGCGGACATCATGTCCTGGGCAGTCGAGATGACCTTCGTATTGGCGGAATATGCCTGTTGGGTTACGATCATCTTAGAAAACTCGCCTGCAATGTCGGTATTCGACTGCTCCACATTGCTGCCGACGACGGTGGTTCCGTTCAGTCCGACGAGGGCCGTGCCGGACTCGAGGGTTTGCTGATAGGTGCCGTTTGAATTCGCCTTCAGGCCGTCCGAATTGGTGAACTGCACCACCTTGATGTTCGCCAGGGCGATGGTGTTGCCATTGCTGTAGGTGCCGGAAACCTTGCCGTCGGTGGTGATGCTGAGGCCGGTGAGTGTCCCCGAGGTGTAGCCGTCCTGAGTCTGGGTGTTTGTCGTCACGGTGCCGCCGGCCGAGGTGTAGGCCGTCAGGCCGCCGCTGCCGTAATTGAGCTGAATGTTGCCCAGATTCACGTCGCCGACCGTGAGAGCGGGAATGGTCACCGCGTTGGAGGCTGGCGAAATCAGCTGACCGCTGCTGTTGAACTGGAAATCCGTACCGGCATTGACCCAGGACGTTCCGGAATCCGACACGGTGCTCTTGTCGGCATAGTACAGATTCCAGACATCGTTGGTCGCCGGGGTCGCCCCGTTGGCCGCTGCGCCGTTCTGAACTTTCGCCCACCGCATCTGGATGCCGACTGGTCCACCGCTCGGCGTGTAGGCGGTGAGTGCCGGCCCAGCGATGCTGGTTGCAACGAATTTCTGTATGTCTGCCGGGCTGGAGATTTTGACCTGCGCGCCCGTCGAACTCGCTCTCCACGCGGCATCGCCGATGAGTTCCGAGTTCGGCTTGTTGGCGTCCGCCGCGGATGTCGCTGGCGTCTTGGGCAGGTTGGCCGAGTAGGTGATCGTTGTGGTGGCGTGCGCCGGTATGATCGAATTCGAGACCTTGATCGGTCCTTCGCCGGTCGCTTGTCCGGTCAGCGGGTCGAGGCTGCTGCCCTTGAGATAGGCGCCCCCGCCGTTGACGAGGTACCCGTCCTTGTCCAGCGCGAAGTCGCCGCGTCGCGTATAGGAATCGCCGGTCGCGAAGTTCGACTGGCCGTTGGCGTCGCCGGACTTGGTGGCCACGGCGAAGAAGCCCTCCCCGTTCAACGCCATGTTCGTGCCGATGTCGGTGGCGTTCAGGTTGCCCTGCACCGTCGTGGTCTGGCGGGAATTCGCTGCGACCGATCCGGCGACCTGCCGGCTCGGCGTCTGCTGCTCGGCGACCAAGTCGACGAAGCTCGTATCGACCCGCTTGAATCCGGTCGTCTGCGAATTGGCGATGTTGCCCGAGATGTTGTCGAGCGAGAACGCCTGCGCCTTGAGGCCGGAGACGGCCGTCTGCATCGCGGTGAAGACATCCATGGCCGAAAACCTTGCGTCACGGTGGCAGTGCCGGCGCGTTCCCGCACGGCTTCAGCCTCATCGAGCAATCGGCATGCCATGGGCAAGTCGTTGATTCTTCGACGATATCCGTGACCGGTACCCGGCAGAAATCGTACTCTGCCCCGTCCGATCGGCAGCTTTTGCCGGGTCAACAGTCGCAGGCGCGGTCGTTTACGCGCCGTTATCGTCGTCTCGTCTAAGGTCGCCGGAACAAGGTGGTGGATCGAAATCATGAGAGCCAAACGGTCGACCCTCGTCCATCTGATCTACTTCTCGCGACTCAACCTCGCGGCGGACGCGGCGACGCGCACCCGGCAGATCGGCGAGATCACGCGGCAGGCGCAGAAGAAGAACGAATTTTCGGTGATCACCAGCTTCCTGCTGATCGAGCAGAACTTCGCTGCTCAGGTGATCGAGGGCGAGCGGACCTCGGTCAGCGAGACCTTCGCCCGGATCAGCAACGATTCGCGGCATCGTGACGTCCAGATCGTGGAATGGCGCGAGATCCTGAAGCGCGAGTTCGTAAATTCCTTCACCACGGGGATCCGGGGGCCGGTCAACGACGCGATCTTCCAGAAGGCCAACCTGCTCCCGATGTTCCAGCGCGGAACGCCGAAGGGCATCGCGATCCATGCCCTCGCGGCGACTCTCCAGGCGGAGTCGATGACGAAGCAGGGCATCGACCACCTTTTCGTTTGATGCTGCGGTTGCGTGGCGCGCCGTCGTCGCCCCGTCCTCAAACCCGTGAAATGTCATGAGCGATACGCCCTCGATCCTCATCGTCGATGACCAGGAGAAGTTGCTCAAGCTGGTCATCCTGCTGATGAACCGGCTCGGCTTCCCCGATGTCGAGGGTGTGACCGACGCGGTCACAGCCCTCGAGCGCATGCGGGAGCGGCGCTACGCGCTCGTCATCTCCGATCTCGACATGGAGCCGATGGACGGCCTCTCGTTCCTGCGAGAGATCCGGGCGGACGACGCCCTGATGAACACGCCGTTCTTGCTGACCGAGGCTTCGTTCGACTTCGAGGACATCAACCTCGCCCACCAGGCCGGCGCCGACGCCTTCATCCTCAAGCCCTTCGACATGTCGGTGCTGAAGGCCAAGCTGAAGCAGGTCATCAACCGCAAGCCACGCCGGCGCGAGGCGCCGCTGGCCACCGAATCGGCCCTGAGTATCGACTTCCCGATGTTGGGAAAGTTCTGACGTCGATCCCGCGTCGGTCTGCGCCTGGTCGGATGGCACGATCGGTGCGGACCTTCTCGCTCCCGATCGTCGGCGGATGGGCCGACAGCGTCGGCGCGTCACACGAGCGCTTGACCGCTGCCTGATCGCAAGGCCGGGCAATGATGACGCGTCCGGGGGCCGTTCATCCGGCTCACCCGACGCATCAGGCGGGGATGACCCGCCTGTAGAGGTGCCAGGTCGCGTGGCCGAGAATCGGCATCACCACCGCGAGGCCAACGAAGAGCGGCAACGATCCGAGGATGAGCAGGCCGGCGACGGTGAAGCCCCAGGCCGTCAGGGTCCGCGGATTGCGCCGGAATGCGGCGAGCGAGGTTTCGATCGCGGTCAGCATATCGACGTCCCGGTCCACGAGCATCGGCACCGAGACCACGCTGAGCGCGAGGACCACGAGGGAGAAGGCAAAGCCCACAAGATTGCCGATGACGATCAGGGCCCAGCCCCGTGGCGTCGTCAGTACGTCTTCTGCGAAGGCGAAGATGGACTCCGGCACGCTCGTTCCGTAGAGCGCCCAATAGATCCCCTGCGCCGCCACCAGCCAGCAGGTGAAAACCGCCAGCAGCAGCAGTCCGAGCCCGGCAAGGGCGCTCGCTGCCGGTCGCGTCAGGTTGGCGAAGGCGTAGGCCCAATCGGTGGACAGCCCTTGCTCGCGGCGACGGCTCAGTTCGTAGAGACCGATTGCCGCGAAGGGGCCGATCAGTGCGAATCCCGCCGCCAGGGGAAAGACCAGGGGGAGGATCTCGGTGCCGAAGGCGGCGGTGGCCAGGACGATGCCGACAATGGGGTAGATGAGCCCGATGAACAGGGCGTGGGTCGGCATCGCCAGGAAATCATCGATGCCGCGCCGCAGCGCCATCGTGATGTCATGCCCGTCGATGGCGTTCACCACCGGACGGTCCATGCTATGGCCGAAATCGTGAACCGGAAGGGTCGTCATGGCTCAAGCCCTCGCGCAGGGAGGATGCTCACGACTGCGTCGCCCGAGCCCGTCTTGGCAAGACTAAAGTCCTTGCGAACACAATCCTGCCGCGCATGCCCGTGCGTGGTTGCGCCGAGAGCGAATGCCTTCGACGCTAATCCCTTTTGCCGATCTTGTCTTCAGCCGCGGGGATATGCGGGCGAAGATTTTGGGATACTGTCTGCTGCGTCGCGATAGCTTGGCGCTGGATGGCCTGGGTTACACCGCGCGCTTCTGATAGTCCTTGATATCGCTGAAGCGCACGTCCGGAGCGCGCTCCTCTTCATAGCGCAAGGAAAAGGCCGTGGTGGCCATGAAGACCGGCGCCCCGTCGAGGTCGCTCGCCATGGCGGAGCCGTGGCTGCCGATGAATTTGTCGAGCTCGGGCTCCTTCTCGGCGGTGATCCAACGGCAGATCGAGAACCGGGTCGGCTCGTAGTCGATCGGCAGGCCGTACTCCGCCTGGAGACGTTCCTTCAGCACGTCGAGCTGCAGGGCGCCCACGACGCCGACGATGGCCTGGGAGCCGTCGTGCGGGCGGAAAACCTGCACCACGCCCTCCTCGCCCATCTGCTGCAGGGCCTCCTTCAGCTTCTTGGCCTTCATGGCATCGGTGAGCTTGATCCGGCGCAGGATCTCGGGCGCGAAGCTCGGCACGCCGCGGAACACGATCTCCTCGCCCTCGGTCAGGGTGTCGCCGATGCGCAGGGTGCCGTGGTTCGGAATGCCGACCACGTCACCCGCGAAGGCTTCGTCCGCGATCGCCCGATCCTGAGCGAAGAAGAACTGCGGTGCGGAGAGCGACATCGGTTTGCCGGTGCGGACCAGCTTGGCCTTCATGCCCCGATTCAGGCGCCCCGAGCAGACCCGCATGAAGGCGATGCGGTCGCGGTGGTTCGGATCCATGTTCGCCTGGATCTTGAAGACGAAGCCAGTCATCTTCGGCTCGGTGGGTTCCACGAGGCGCTTGTCGGCATCCTGGCCGCGCGGTGGCGGTGCGAAGCGGGCAAGCCCGTCGATCAGGTCGCGCACGCCGAAATTGCGCAGGGCCGAACCGAAGAACACCGGCGTCAGGTGACCCTCGCGGAACGCCGCGAGGTCGAAGCGCTTCAGCCCGGTCTCGGCAAGCTCCGCCTCCTCGCGCCAGGTCGCGGCCTCACCATCCTCGGTCAGCAGCTGGTCGAAGAGCGGATCTGCGACGCCCGACACCGCCACGGTGCCGGCATCGTCGGCGGCGTCGAGGCGGCGCACCCGGCCGTTCCCGAGGTCGTAGGTGCCGGCAAAGCTCCGGCCGCGCCCGATAGGCCAGGTCACCGGTGCCACGTCGAGGGCCAGTACCTTCTCGATCTCGTCGAGGAGCTCGAAGGGATCGCGCGCCTCGCGGTCGAGCTTGTTGATGAAGGTGACGATGGGGATGTCGCGCAGGCGGCAGACCTCGAACAGCTTGCGGGTGCGCGCCTCGATGCCCTTGGCGGCGTCGATCACCATCACGGCCGAATCGACCGCCGTCAGGGTGCGGTAGGTGTCTTCGGAGAAGTCCTCGTGCCCCGGGGTGTCGAGGAGGTTGAAGACGCAGTCGCCGTACTCGAAGGTCATCACCGAGGTGACGACGGAGATGCCGCGCTCCTTCTCGATGCCCATCCAGTCCGAGCGGGTCGAGACCCGGTTGCGCTTGGCCTTGACCTCGCCGGCGAGCTGGATCGCGCCGCCGAACAGCAGCAGCTTCTCGGTGAGCGTCGTCTTGCCGGCATCCGGGTGCGAGATGATCGCGAAGGTGCGGCGGCGGGCGACGGGGTCGGCCTTCGCCTCCGGCGGCTTGATCTCAGACTGCATCAGCATGGCGGGCAAAAATTTCCGGGTCCGCGCACGGCGGCACGACGTTCGTGACGAGAAGCGACGAAGGGCTGTTCTGTAGGCGTTTCGGGCGCAATGCGCAAAACTCAACCGCGTCCGAGATAGGGCATGGCGGTGGCCATCACGGTGAGGAACGGGACGTTGGCCGAGAGTGGCAGGCCTGCCATGTAGACGACTGCGTCGGCCACGTGCTGGGCATCCATGACCGGCTCCGGGCGGATAGTGCCGTCCGCCTGTCGGGCCCCCTTGGCGATGCCCGCCGTCATCTCCGTCTCGGCATTGCCGACGTCGATCTGCCCACAGGCGATGTCGAAGGGGCGCCCATCCAGGGACGTCGCCTTGGTCAGGCCGGTGATCGCGTGCTTGGTGGCGGCATAGGGCGCCGAATGCGGCCGTGGCGCCTGCGCGGCGATGGAGCCGTTGTTGATGATGCGCCCGCCCCGCGGATCCTGCGCCTTCATCATCCGGAAGGCACCTTGCGTGCACAGGAACGCACCGGTGAGGTTCACGTCGACCGAACGCCGCCAATCGTCGAGGGTGACCGTGTCGATCGCCGCCCCTGGCGTGAACACCCCGGCATTGTTGAACAGGAGGTCGAGCCGCCCGAACCGCTCGGCGACGCGGGCGAACAATCGCGCCACGGAATCTGCGTCCGCCACGTCCGTCTCCACGGCCTCGGCGGCGGCACCGGCGGCCCGCGCCAGTCCGGCCACTGCTTCCAGAGGGGCCACGCGCCGCCCGGCCAGGGCAAGATCATAGCCGGCCCCGGCCAGCGCCAGGGCCACGCTCCGCCCGATCCCCGACCCCGCCCCCGTCACCACCGCGATCCGCCTGTCCATGTCCCACTCCCCATCGCGCCGCCAAGAGCCATAAGCGCCCCCTTCCCCTGTTGCCAGCACCCGACGCTGCGTCTAGACACACCTCCGCCGAGCGCGATGGGGCGTCGCCAAGTGGTAAGGCAGCGGTTTTTGGTACCGCCATTCCCAGGTTCGAATCCTGGCGCCCCAGCCAGCTTCCGCTCGATCAGTGAGCCACAGAAAGTTTTCCCCTGGATGAGGGACGGTGGCTCGTGTCAGTGCGGCACGGTTGTCATCACCTGTGCGCCGCGGGTTAGCCCTTCTCCTGTCTCGAGGTGCTGCGCGGGTAGGTCCTGATGCCGCCAGCTATGATCGGCGCCGGACTCATCAGGATCGGCGACCGTCGCTGTTTACCATCGTGAATCAGTGCAAGTTCGTTGGCCGTCAGCGATGTCGCCATCCCTGGCGTAGGTGCTTGCCGTAGGCATTAGTGCCGTTAAACGTCGCCTCCGACATCGATGGCTTCAGTCCGTTGGGTGTGGCGCTCACGCGTCAGCCGATGAACTGCACTCAGTTGTGAGCCCAACCTTTTCCTCGTCTACGCCGGATTGGGTTCGTTCTGCGAAACCGGTGAGCTGAGGGCCGATGGGGTACGGACGCTCGAAACGCTCATCGTAATGATCCGGCGCAAGCAGTCTTAGTGTCGGTGAAATTGGCGCTACCCCAGAGGCGACCAGCGATTGTTGGATTGAGCGAGCTCTGAGCGACGGACTTTGTGTCTGAGCATCTGTTAGACGTGAACCAATCCCAAGCCTTATATGGCGTATATATCTTGCAAAATTTGCAACATCACAAAATCATATCGTCAATTTATACCATATATGCCTTTTGAGTGTATAAATACACGAAATTTATATTTCAATATTGGTTTATGACTTGCGGTCGACAATGGACGTGATTAATCCGAGCGCAGGATCACTGATGAGTGTCTATGAAAGATGCCGAGATAAACTTTATCAGAACAAGAAAGTTCTCCGGTAAACCTTTTGCTGAGACTTTCAACGGCGGACTACCAGCGGCGTTCCTGAATGTCTCATGGTTTCTGTCGCTGCCCGATGCCGATGAGCGAATTGAGGCCTGGAGATGCCACGACAACGAAGATTGACCTTGCAAAATCTTAGGCGGCTTGATGCCCCGGGTTTTCACCAGTCAGGCCTTTACAGGCCAAGATATTCCACAACTTGTAGGCATCAAAGTATGGTGGCTTTTTGTTATAAAAAGGTATATCAAGGGCTCTCAATCAAGAGCTATCCAGTATAGGCATTAGTATACGATCGGAGTTTCAGATTTTTGCGGAGAGTGTTGCACTAGGGCTGCATGGCCTTGAAATTTACCGCTCCCCGCTGCTTCGGCGTTTTTTTGCCACTTAGAAATCATTAAGCAAGGTCACAGGAAATTTGAAGGCCGTTCAAGGCCCAGGCTGAGAAGCCAAGACCGCACGGGGACAAAAGATGTCAAGCGTTACCGTTCTTACGGCAGGTCAGGACGTTGTGCTGCCGTCGGACGGCGACCAGATCGTTCAGGCCACTGCCGCAACGCTGAACGCTGGCACTTA